>WFRQ01000383.1 GCA_015486425.1 Deltaproteobacteria bacterium
CGCCGCAAGTTTATGAACTTGAATTGCGTGAACGAATGATCAGGGTCGAAGAAGAACTCAAGAACCAGCGCGATCTCATAATGCGCGTCATTGAGCAGATGGACAAGCGATTTGAACAGGTTGACAAGCGATTTGACCTGATGAAAGAAGATATGAACAGACGCTTCGAACAGGTTGACAAACGACTTGACCTGATGAAAGAAGATATGGACAGACGCTTCGAGCAGGTTGACAGACGATTTGAACAGGTTGACAGACGCTTCGAACAGATTGACAGACGCTTCGAGGAACTGACCACGCGTATCGACCATTTCATGAAATGGTCTTTTGGGGTGACCTTGACCGTGGGCGGTATTGTAATCGCTGCCATAAAACTTCTTCCATGACACCGAGTTTTAATTCTACATAATTTGAGCGTTTGTTCGGATTTGCTGCATATCCGCAAAAGAGGAATTCCCTCCCATTATAGTCAGTAAATACTCACCTGAATTCAGCGTTTCAAAAATTTATCGCTCAACCGGGCTTTCCCTGATTCTGAAACGCTCAAATTGGCAATAGCACCACTAAAATGTTTGATATCACAATAGAAATTATCCGAGCGCTACTTACCGCCTTTATTGTCTACTATCTCTATTCAAGGATCAGCGATGCAGGCATCTGGCATAAAGGATGGCGATACATCTTTGCCGGATTCTGTGTCATGCTCTTTGCCTCCATCCTTGACATTACAGACAATATTCCCGGCATGGAAAAATATATAATAATAGGAGACACCATACCGCAGGCCTTCCTGGAAAAGGTGTGTGGTTACCTCCTGAGTTCTATACTTATTCTCACCGGGTTTATCAAACTTATTCCTGTTCACTCCCAGCTTCTTCAGACCAGAAAGGACCTGCAGCACAAAGAGGCCCTTTACAGAGACCTGGTTCAGAGCGTCAACTCGGTTATCCTCCGCTGGGACCGTGACGGACGAATCATTTTCCTCAACGATTTTGGTCAGAAACTATTTGGCTACTCTGCAGACACCATCAAGGGCAGGCACGTAGTCGGCACCATCGTGGCTCAATCCGATTCAAATGGCCGGGATCTGGCATTCATGATCGATGATATTCTTACCCACCCGGAAAAATATGAACTGAATGAAAATGAAAATATATGCAGTGATGGCACAAAAGTTTATCTACAGTGGAGCAACAGGGCCATACGTGACCAACAGGGCAGATTAAAAGAGATTCTGAGCGTTGGAACAGACATTACAAGGCGCAGACAGCTTGAAGAAGAACTGCGCCAGGCACAGAAGATGGAGGCCATAGGCAACCTTGCCGGAGGAATTGCGCACGATTTCAACAATATTCTTTCCGGTATCCTGGGTTATACTGAGCTTGCTCAGCTTGAAACCGGGAAAGACACCCGTATCGCAAGATACCTTGAACAGATATACATGGCCACGCACAGGGCCAGGAACCTTGTTAAGCAGATACTTGCCTTTACCCGGAAATCCAAAGGAGAAAGGCAGGCGGTGCTGGTTGCATCAATAGTTACCGAAGCCATAAAATTGCTGCGCTCCTCTATTCCTTCCACAATCACCATCAATCAACACATAGACACCAGGGCCTGCGTCATGGCTGACCCTGGACAGATTCATCAGATAGTCATGAATCTTGCCACCAACGCATACCACGCAATGGAAAAAACAGGAGGCATACTGGATGTCAGCCTAAGGGAAACGCCCCTTGACAACGGCCAGGACATTGTGGACCACAGGAAACTGGCCCCTGGAAACTACGTGGAGCTCAGAGTAGCTGACACAGGCATGGGGATTGATACAAAGACCATGGGGCAAATTTTTGACCCGTATTTTTCCACCAAGGAAAAAGACAAGGGGACCGGCCTGGGCCTGTCAATGGTTCTCGGTATCGTAAAGGGCCTTAACGGGGCCATACTGGCGGAAAGCGCTCTGGGCAAGGGTTCTGTTTTCAGGGTATTTCTGCCTGTAATCGCAGAAACTGTTCACGACAATGAACTCTCTGCAATGCCCAAAATAAGTACGATCGGCAGGGGCGAAACAGTGGTGTTCGTGGATGATGAAAAGACAATAAGGCAACTTGCGCAGGATTTTCTGACACAGGCAGGCTTCCGCCCTGTATGCTTTGAAAACGGGATCAAGGCGCTGCAGTGGCTGTCAAACGACAATGAGTGTGACATCCTGGTAACAGACATGACAATGCCTGGCATGACAGGTGAAGAACTGATTGAAAAGGTACGCATAATGCGTCCTGACCTGCCTGCCATCCTGTGCACTGGTTACAATACGGACGTTCAGGACAGCCACTCACATTCATTCGCATTTCTCAACAAACCGTTCTCATTTCCTGATCTCTTTTCAAAAATCAGAACCATGCTTGAACCGCTGCCAGACAGCGCAGAAAACTCTGACAGGGCATCTGACTGATGCCGTACAGCAACAGCTCATTGCCCTGTTATTTGTAATTGCTCCCCCCTCCAGGATGAATTCCCATTATGGAAGGTCGCTTTTAACACAACTTTTTTTAATTTACTTGCTTGAGCGCCCTATCTTTTCATTCCTATGGCACTCTTTGCCTTGTTCAGCCTTCGATCGATTCTTTTTGGGTTTCAAGAAATCCGTAACTCGTTACCTTCCTTTGAAACTGTTTTTATCTTGGATAATTCTTCTTTCATCTGCCTCTCAGCATGCCATATATCATAATTCTGCTGCATGCGAAGCCATAACCCCGGCCCATTACCAGCAAACTTACCGATTCTAAGTGCCATTTGAGGAGTTATGGGATGGGTACAGGCTAATATTCTATGCAATTGCTGGCGGGAAATGCATAGTTGTCGCGCTGCTTCACTGACCGACATACCAAGACTATGAAGGACATCTTCACGCAAAATCTCACCAGGATGAATCGGAGGACGGTTCAATGGACGTTTTACAAAATATTCTCCCATGTTCATTACCTCAATGATATTGCTCAAAATCGACTTTCATAGCAGTATCCCTTTCCCATTCAAAAGTAATACACCAAGGACCATTAACATGGATACTGTAACGTTTTGGCTTTCCATAAAGACCATGAAAATTGAATCCTGGAATGTTCAAATCCATTAATAACTTAGCTTGATCCAGGACTTCCAAACGTCTCAACACACGGCCTTGAATATCCGGTTTTATTTTTGCGGAGCGACCTTTTTCAAATAACTCTGCCAGGCCCTTATGTTGAAACTTTTGATCATGCTATCAATGTATCATGTCATGATACACTGTCAACATGTCTGTTACAAAAGAGCACAATCAAATTCTTGTTTAAAGGCCGAACAGAAAGAGCAACAGGAACTGTATTTATTCAGCGAAGGGAATGGTATTGTTTTTTGAGCGTATCTGAACGGTTTCGTAGATTTTGTTGGTGAAGCGAGGCTAAGAAATCAAGAAATTGGTCATCAGTAGCTACAAAACATGTCATTTCCGTGCAATGGGAAAAAACACCCGGTTACGAGCAACGATAATACTGTTTTGTATGGCTGGTACCCACCCTCCAGTTTAGGTACCAGCGATACTATGTATGCGTAGCTCAATTCAAGAGTATCTGAGGTGAAATTGAGGATGACCTAAGTTGAGCGCTCAAATCAGAGATGAAAAATACTGCCCTGAGCTATTTTTTCATTCCTATGGCACTCTTTGCCTTGTTCAGCCACTCTTCCCTGCTGTCCTGTGGCATGAAGATCACAAACTCACCAACTGCCCTCTGCACTCCCATGAAATCGATAAGGAAGTTGTAAACCGCATTGGCAGCGTCGAGGTCTGCGCTCAATGCCTGGTTCTGCGCATCGAGGAGATCAATAATGGTCTTTATACCCTCCACATAAGAATCTGTGACAAGATCAAGGTTGCGCCTTGCTGCTTCAGCCGCCTGCCGGTAAAGCGTTATTGATGGATAGGAAGCACGTGTCCTGTTAACTGCGGCCAGAACATTCTGGATAATTGCCTCAGCCTTGGCGCTTCTGTTGATACGCAGCCTGGAGACCTCTTCCTGAAGCCTGGCAGCCTCTGAAACCTTTTTGCCACCCTCAAAAAGAGGAATCCTGGCATAGACACCGACCATCCAGTCTGTATCATCGATATTGCTCATATGCGAGTCACGCTGGCCCTCTCCGTCCTCGGCAAAATACTGGTCCACATTCCATTCCACAGTGAAATCCGGCAGCCAAATCTGGCGGTTGGCAGATGTCCTGAGCCTCTCCCTTGCCTTGATTGCCTCAGCAAAGGCCTTGAGTTCCGGCCTGATCTCAATGGCTTCCTGAGCTGCAAAACTCTTGAATTTCTGCAGATAAAGGGGGTTTTCCATTAGGTCGAAGAAAAACTTATCCCCCATTATAAACAGGGGGTCTTTCAAGGTGGCTTCCTCAGGTATGAACTCTTCCTGTAAAGGACGATGCATTACACGATTCAGGGCCTCCATGGCATCCATTGTCTCGGATTCACGGTAAAGCACCTGGCTGCGGTCATTGGCAAACTTGGTCTCCCAGCGGTAAACCTCGTCAGGCCCGGCAGCCCCTGTAGAGACCTTTACCTGCGCGCGCTGCAGGTTGGCCTCGGTAAGTTTGAGATTCTCCTTATAGATGCGCTCTATGGTCCGGGCACGAAGCACATTCAGATATGCCACTGAGGCATCGTATGTTACATCTAACTTTACCTTGTCAAAATTCTTCCGCCTGGCCTCCTGCAGATGTTCCTCAGCAGTATAGTTCGCCCATTTTTTATCAGAATAAAGGAGCACGCTGCCGCCTGCAGTGCCTGTCCAGGCCCGCTCCGGATTTACACCACCGGACATTTTGGCACGATCCTGGTCGATGGCCCTGGCGCCGGTTTCAAGGTCTATTCGTGGCAGAAGGTAAGACATGGCCTCTTTCACTGAATGTGTCCCTGCCTTAACAGTGGTTGCCGCTGACTGGAGACTGAGGTTTGCCTCAACAGCCTGGTCAACTGCACGCTGCATATTGATATGACGATCTATGTTACGCGGCTCTTCATTAATCACATGTGCCCGTGTGAGCATAAGCAGGCTGGGATAGACACCTATGGCCCTTGCGGTGGCCATGTTGATGGTCATCTGCCTTGAACGCATGAACTCCACATCCACAGCGTGGGGAACCATGCCATCCATGATATCAGACGCTGCAACTGCAGTACGCCGGGCCAGGACATCCTGGCGGGAATTTGTCTCCAGGCCTGCGAACAGACCATCCTCCACCTGTTTAGTATCCCATATTGAAAATCCGGGAAGCTTTCTGTCAATAAGCCCCTTCGCAAATTGAATATATTCCTGTCTGTCAAAATGCCACAGCGGCCCCACCATTACTGCATCCGTATCCTGGGGCAAAGACGCAAGAACTGTCTCTGCACTGTTTTCTGCAGCAACTATTGAGATACTCACGTTATGGCGACGGCCAAAATCCTCGGCAAGAGAAGGCAGCTCAGGGAATGCATCTACCACCCGCCTGTCCAGCACAACGGCAAGGTGCTTGAATGGCACAAGTTTTTTAAAGGTCTTAACGTCCTCGTCAAGATAGTACATGGAATCAATATAGACCAGATTTCTGATCCCGCTTGCATTGCCCTTTTTCGTACGTCCCTTCAGAGCAAACCTGGCAATATATGGAGCTATAACCGGCTTGGGGATACGCCTCATGGAGAGCACCTCGGTGGAGCCGATTATCCCCAGGGTCAAAACCATATCCACCTGAGAGGAGGCAAAAAGCCTTTTCAGCGCCTTTTTTACACCCTGGCGTGTATCACCACCTGAAAGAATCCATTTGTCCGAAAATCTGACCTGACCGGGTGAGTCGGCTATGGCCTTAATTTCTTTTTTATAGAGCTGCACCAGGGCCTCGTCACCAGCAGTAGAACCATCAGTGACAATGCCGATCCTCCAGACCCTGGAACTCACTGGGGGTATATCCTTAATGTCTGCGTCATCCTGGCCGAGAACAGGCCCGACACAAAACAGCACTGCTGACATAATGGAAATCAAAAGCAAACTTACGCCTTTTTTCATATCAAAACTCCTGAAAAGAAAACCTTCTTTCATGGTAATCGCCATTCCCGGTACGGGCACAACGAATTATGAAAATACGCTCTTGCAGTTTATTAAATTGTGTGCTCAAGGAAGTGGGGAAGCAGGAGCTTCCAGTTTATAGTTCCCAAACCGGAGTTTGGGAACCAGCAAATTAGAGCTTCTTTTACTTTGAGCCTTGAGCTATTTTCGGATAATCGCCATTCCCGGTGCGGGCACAACGCTCAACTGATCTTGAAAAATGTTGCATAAAGCACAGGCACAAATACCAGTGTCAGCACTGTGGCAAAACCAAGTCCAAACACAATGGTAACTGCCATTGAGACAAAGAATGCATCCTGGAACAAGGGAATCATACCCATCATGGTGGTAAGAGCTGCCATCATCACAGGCTGCATCCTGGAAACGCCTGACTCAACAATTGCATTAAGCCCCGGCATGCCCTCCCGGATATTTATGTCAATCTGGTCAATAAGCACCAGGGCATTTTTGATAAGCATGCCTGAAAGGCTCATGAGACCAAGAAGCGCCATGAACCCGAACGGCTGCTTCAGCAGCAGGAGACCGGCGGTTACACCGATAAGTGCAAGCGGCACTGTGAGCCAGATGATAAGGGGCTGCCGGAATGCATTGAACATGAATATTACAATAAGTATCATCATACCGAAGTAGATGGGGATATTTTCAGCAAGCTGTTTCTGTGAATCTGCTGAATCTTCAAGCTCGCCGCCCCATGCAATAAAGTAGCCGGATTTATCCTTCAGAGGGATGATATCGTCGTACTTCATGGGAATGGTCTTTGCCGTCCACTTCTCGCCTTCTTCCAGAGGATGGCCCCGGTAAGCAGCCAGGTCCACGCCAAGGACCTGCTCAATACGGGGTTTAACCTTTGCCATGAGCTCCGCAGGCAGTTCGTCACCACGGGGGTCAGCATGAACCTTTATCATCTGTCTCCTGTGCCAGCGTGAAACCCTTGCATTTTCCCAGCCGGTGTCCATACCGTTAAGCACCTGCATTATGGGAATGTATTTCTGGGCCATGGGACTGTAGAGCTGAATCTCCAGCAGATCGTCAATAGTGTCGCGTTCTGATTCAGGGGCACGGGCAATAATTGGGATAAGGTTTATACCTTCACGGTAAACACCAGTCTGGGTTCCGGAATAGTTTGCCTGAATGGCAGTCGCCACCATGGGCCTTGTGATACCAAGAACCATTGCACGATCTTCAGCAAGGACAGGCACCGGCACCTTGACCTTTTCACCCCACTCGCTACGCACTGACTTTGCGCCTGCATTGCGGAATATGCGCATGGCTTTGTTGGCCATTGCCCTGAGTTCTTCCGGGTCCTCTCCATTTATGCGAAGCTGTATCTTGCCTCCGTTGGCAGGACCGAGGTTGAACTTCTTGACGTTGATGGCAGCGTCAGGAAACATATTTTCAATTTCACGCTGCAGCCTGGGCTGCATGGCATTAATCTTCCTGTAGTCATCAACTGACACCAGCACGCTGGCATACTGATTGGCTGCATCCACCGGCACGGCATAAGTCAGCAGGAAACGTGGATGCCCGCCGCCAATGGCAGAGGCTACCTGGGTTACGCCATCCTGCTTTCTCAGGTACTCTGCAATCTTTTTTACATGCCTTTCATTCTCCTCTATCTGTATTCCCTCCCTGAAAAAACACTCCACCATGAACTGCGGTCTGGTTGACGCAGGGAAGAAGAGCTGCTTCACAAAGGTGAAACCGTATAAAGAGGCTGCAAAGAGCCCCACCACGATGGCAATGGTAATCCATCTGTATCTGATGGCCACCGAGAGGAGCTTTCTGTATATCTGGTAAAACTTCCCGCCATAGGCATCTACGGAACCTGCTTTTGCCTCCTTGTCTTTTTTGGAAAGTATAAAGTGCTTTGTGACAAGGGGAGTAGTGGTAACCGCAGTTATCCACGACATGGAAAGTGAAATAAGAATTACGTAGTAAAGGGACTGACAGTACTCACCAGTAGAGTTGGACATTCCCCCGATGGAGGCAAAGGCCATGATGGCAACAGCAGTTGCCGCAAGGAGCGGCATGGAGTTCTGTGAAACCACCTCTTTGGCAGCCTGCAGACCGTCCATGCCCTGCTGCATCTTCACCTTCATGCCATCCACTACCACAATTGCATTATCAACCAGCATACCAAGTGCAATTATCAGGGCCCCAAGGGAGATTCGTTCAAGCGTGATACGGTAGTAACCCATCACCACAAATG
>WFRQ01000384.1 GCA_015486425.1 Deltaproteobacteria bacterium
AGGCCAGATATCGGGGTATTCGATATGCAATGCTCTGCCAATGCAATTATGAGCACATCACCCCAAAAAGAGTCAAACAAAAATTTGACCCTTTCCAGGGAAACTTCAATGGCAAACCACAAGGCCATTAAAACAGACGCGTACACAGGCTTTTCAAACGCCCCTTTACAATCCTTACAGGGTTAAAACTGAGGGGTTGAAGCTGATTCGGCATGACAAAAGCATGACAGTCAAAACTCTCGGGACTTTCCAGAGGAAATTCAATATGCCCCAATTCAGTCCCATGGATGCCGTGCCTGATTGCCTCCTGATGGACAGGAAGCAAAGAAACCTGCGCGTTCAGCATGGAATATATTGCGGTGTCCAGGGCAAAGGGAGAGATGGATGCCCCTGCGAACCCCAGGCTGCAGGGCCTGCCCTTGGATGGCCCTGTGGTGTCCATGGCTGTAACGCTGTCAATGATACTTACAGACCTGGGTAATGCGTGTGGAAGCTCAACAATCAGGCTCTCAAACCTTCTGTGAATATCCCCGTAGCGGCAGTGGGCAAGGGCCTTTCTGAAGCCTGTAACACATCCGAAAAAATTCTTGACCGCACCTGTAATACCTACCTGTGAGTGTGCCTTCAGCCTGGGGCAGCTCACAATAAGATCAGCCTCAAGCGCCTTTTTCGACACCCCGATATTTATTCCACATGGAAGATGAACGGTGCGCGGCCTGTCCAGCTCCACCAGTTCCACGTCAAGTCCATGAAGGGCCCTGACAAGACCTGTGCGCCGGGCTACCTTGAAGGCAGAACCAAATGCAGGGGAATCACCAACCTGCACAACAGCGCCTTTTTCAAGAAGCCACAGACATATGGCCCGGACAAATCGCGGATCAGTTACGGCCAGAGGGTCCCTGGGCGTAACAAAATTTGGTTTCACAAGCACACGGCAGGCCCTTGACATGGCAGGGATCACGGCATCAAGCAGGGTGGCAATGCCTGAATCAAGCTCATGCGCCTCATAGGTGGGGATATGGAGGAGTGCTACCGATATCTTGTTGTGCATATACGATTATCCTGCAACAGATGCCACCTGCATTAAGCGGTCCGAATAAAACATGGCTGCTGAAAGGAAACCGCATCCCTTGCCCATCTCAGGAAAACAGCACTTCCAGATCATTTGCAGAGAGGTTCTTCAGCATGTCGCTGCTTCCGCTGAGTATGGAAGTAACCATCTCCTGTTTCTGCTTCTGAAGCGCCAGCACCTTTTCCTCAACTGTGTCAGTGGTAATAAAACGATATGTGAATACCCTCTTGTCCTGACCTATGCGGTGCGTGCGGTCAACGGCCTGCAGCTCCACTGCAGGGTTCCACCAGGGATCAACTATGAATACGTAATCCGCTGCGGTAAGGTTCAGGCCGACCCCTCCGGCCTTGAGACTTATAAGGAAAAGTTTCACCTGGTCATCTTCCTGAAAGCGCGTGACCCTGGCCTCACGCAGTTTCTGAGCCACCTTGCCGTCAAGATATTCATAGGTGATTCCCCTGTCATCAAGCCCCTTTCTTATGAGTGCCAGCATCTTTGTAAACTGTGAAAATATCAGGGCCTTGTGCCCGCCTGCCACTGCCTCATCAACAAGCTGCATGAGCTCATCCAGTTTACCTGAACCAGCATCATTATGACCAACAAGCGACGGGTGATTGGCAGCCTGCCGCAGTCTCAGCAGGGCCTCCAGCACCTTGATCTTTGAACGGTTCATGCCCTTCTGCTCAACCGATGAGAGAATGGACGTACGGAAGTGATCCCTGAGCTTCATGTAAACGTCAGCCTGGGCAGGGGGCATTACACAGAATACGGTCTGCTCCATCTTTTCCGGAAGCTCTGAGGCCACAAGCTCCTTGGTTCTTCTCAGGATAAAAGGTTTTACAATGGTTTTAAGTGTCTCCAGGGCATTCTTGTCATCACGGTCAATGGGTTTTAGGAATTTGCGCTCAAACATGGCGCGGCTCCCCAGGATTCCAGGGTTAAGAAACTCCATCTGGGACCACAGCTCCCCCACATTGTTCTCAAGCGGCGTGCCGGTAAGACAGAGCCTGTGCGCAGCCTTTAGAAGCCTTGCGGCACGGGCAGTCTGGGAGGCGGGATTCTTGATTGCCTGGCTCTCATCAAGGATAACGTACTTAAACTCTATTTCACAAAGCTTCTCTATATCCCTGCGCATGAGGCCATAGGTGGTAATTACCAGGTGATGGTCTGTTATCTGTTCATAAAGCGCCTCCCTGTCTGAGCCGCCATACACAAGCACCTTCATGCCGGGAACAAATCTGGCAGCCTCGCTCTTCCAGTTGAACACAAGTGAGGTAGGTACAACTATCAGTGTGGTATGCGTGCCTGAGGCCCCCTCCCCTTTTGGATATGCCTCCACGAATCTGGAAAGCCAGGCCAGCACCTGAACAGTCTTTCCAAGCCCCATGTCATCGGCAAGAATGCCCCCGAAATTCATCTTTTCAAGAAAAGCAAACCACCCCAGGGTATCCTGCTGATAGGGCCTGAGAGTACCCTCAAACTGTTCAGGCACAGGAATCTTCTCAATACCCCGAAAATTTTTCATTGCCTCACGGAGTGCGGCAAAGTCATTGTCAACCTGGACATTCTCCGCCTCTTCCAGCAGCGCATCAATGAGCAGGGCCCGGCTTGAAGGAAATCTCAGGCTGTTTTCCCCATCACCTGACCTGTTTCCAGCCTTACCCTGGGGCAGGGCCATTTCAAGCATGGGCACATGCTCCTCAAGCCACTCTGCAGGCAGAAGTCCAAAGCTGCCATCATCAAGCAGGACAGTCCGGTTTCCCTTCAGAAACTCCCTTATTGCCCTGGGAAGCGGGATTATGGTCTCCCCGAATGATATATGGCCTTCAAGATCAAACCAGTCCATGCCTGAGGATACACTGAAGGCGGTTGCAGACCTGGAACGTATCTGCCTGCGGTTCTCTGCCTCTATTCTGAACCCTGCCTTCTCAAGCGTACCAAAAACCTGAGCAATATTTTTAAGATCCCTTACAAAAAGCTCCCCCTCCTGCCTGAAGCCTTCCCTGGAAAGCAAGCTTACAAAGTGCTGTTCCTGTATTCTCTGCCTGCTGATACGAACCCACCTGTCAGGATCAAGTATGGTATCCCTTCTGTCCTGCCAGTTGATCTCAAGACCGTCATAATCCATTACAAGGCGGAGGTGTGCCTCTCCCTCTTCAAAGTCTGTCACAACAACCGGAACAGGCTCCACTGAACCATCATGGGCAGGAGCCAGTCTGTCCGGAAGCTCAATATCAGGCGCAACAGGCAGGGAGTCAGCAGTCTTTACAAGTTCAGGGACCTCATCTTCCGGGACTTCTATGTATTCCAGCGGATAGATACGGGAAAGCCAGGTAAACGGAATATCTCTCAGCCTGAAGAGCCTGCCCCTGGAAATGAACATAATCGGGCTGGTATTGAATATGCAGTCAACACTGTCCCTGTCAAGCTCAACAAAGGTCTCGGTTCCGCTCTCTGCATCAACTGTGGGTTCAAGAAACACTGCCTGCAGCCTTACAGTGCCATCAGGCGATTTTTCCCCGGCTTTGAGCCTGAATGCGGCATCAAATGGAATCCCCCTGGTGAGAGGATCTGCAATAACGCCTTTTTTCCAGAAACTGACCTGACACCTGCCGGTATCGGCAAGCAGAGGCAGGAGCAGTTCCAGGTCGTGCTGACGCAGAAGCACCTCCTCATATCTGCCTGACGTTGTCCCGTAATACATGAAGGATGCGGTCTCCCTGGTTATATCCTCAACAACAGCCATGAGGATGCGGTCAGCCGCAGGCACAGAGCCTGGAGACGCTGAAGAGAAACTGATTCTTCTCTTGCGCCCCAGTGTGCCGTCTTTCTTGACATACCGCTCCACTGCGGAAAAAAGCAGTTCCCGTTCACCCACATGAAGGGTATAAACAGGCACGAAGTCGCCGGGAGATGCCTGTTGCAAGGCATTGGTTCCAGGCTGGTCCAGGGCTTCAGGGCTGAAAAACCTGCGCCAGTTCCTGTCAATCTTACCTTTATCCTGCCCTGATTCTGCAGAAGCAGCTCCCCGCTCATCAGGCCCTGCCCCCATGCCTTCACTGTGTTTCAGTATCTTGTCTGCCTCAATGATGGCGGCCCATAGATGTTTGCATGGAAAACCCTGTCTGAAAAAAGGACAGTTGCACCATGTCTTGATGTCATCTTTCTTGTGACCATGATCCACCACAAACAGCTCCACCTCATATGGGATGGTACCCTTTACGGTTCCTGCAATGCGGTTCGGCGAGGCCTCTTCGAGCCTGACACGATTCTCTTTGGCGTAGCGTTCCCCACGCTCACGGATTACCGGCAGAAACGAGCCTCTGAGCCTTGAGACCCAAAGGCCTGCATCTGAATCCGCATGATTGGGGGCATTGTTTTTTCTGTAAGGTATCATCAGGATCGTGGATGGAACTTTCTGTGTATTGTCCTCAGATGGCCAATATCAAGGTGCGTATAAATCTGCGTGGTTGTTATGTCACTGTGCCCGAGGAGCATCTGCACGGTTCTGAGATCAGCTCCGCCCTCAAGCAGGTGCGTGGCAAAGGAATGGCGGAGCGCATGGGGATACACCGGGCCATCAATGCCTGCCGCTGCGGCATATTTTCTGAGTATCTGCCAGAAGCGCTGTCTGCTCATGTGTTTTCCTGCTCTTGCAGGAAACAGATAGCTGCTTGCGGATTTTTTCAGCAGTGAAGAACGGCCCTTTTCAAAAAACGTCTCAAGCCACTCCATTGCAACAGCTCCGGCAGGCACAATCCGCTCTCTGTTTCCCTTGCCTGTCACCCGCACGTACTGCAGTTTCCAGTCTATGGAATGGATAACAAGGCTTACCGCCTCCGAGGCCCTGAGGCCGCAGGCATACGTTATTTCGAGAAGCGCCCTGTCCCTGAGACCCATGGGGGTGGAGGTGTCAGGCTGTTCCAGTATGGCCTCAATCTGCTCCACAGAGAGCACTACAGGCAGACTGCGGCCTGTACGCGGGTTGTTCACAAGAGAGGTAGGACTTGACTCAAGGCCATGCTCAGCCACAAGAAAACGGAAAAAACTCCTGAGAGCCGAGAGTTTCCGCGTGGCGCTTGAAGCGGAAATCCCCTCTGACCTGAGTCTGCTGAGCCATTCAAGGATATGAACAGGTTTTACCCCTTCAGGCCCGTCAACTCCCCGTGAGGTTATGGATACAAGAAAACTCATCACGTCCCGGCTGTAGCCGTCAAGGGTGTGGACCGAAGCACCCCGCTCCACTGACATGTGGGCCATGAAATCATCGAGAAGCATGGTCCAGTTTTCTGAAGGCAGTATCTCCTCCATCAGAGCCGGGCCAGGGCCTCCTGTGCAGCCTCCTGTATCTCCGGATCCGGTTCAGTCATTTCTAGTATCTGCAATTTGCTTTCAAGCCCGCTTCGTTCAGAAGATGTACAGCCATTGCCTGCCATATCCACCAGTCTGTCAATGACATCACATACCAGGTCAGGGGCATCCTTCAGGTCAAGCAGCATTATCAGCGCACCCCATTCTCCGGGAAGACCATATTTTTTCACATACTCCAGGGCATTTTTCCTGAAACTCTTTTTACCATATGAATTATTCAGCTTCTTAAGCTCTTTTTCATGCTCAGGCCTTCCCTTGGAACCCATAAAGAGCTTCTCAGCCTCTTTAAGATAATGCTTCTTAAGGGTCGAATCCTCAAGTGCCCTTTCAAGGGTACTTTTTCCCTTACCACCTGTTTTGTTACGCGCCATATCCCTGTTTCATTAACTCCGCTGATTTTTTCTGTTTCCTGAGTTGGGCAAGGTTTCAAATTGCACTGCCCGCCCCTCAACATCATAAAAGATAACAATTGCTAAATTGAACGTTTCAAAATATGAAAAATTATTTTTTCAACAAAATTATAAGGAGTTACATCGATTATAGCTTTCCAATTTTGAAACCCTTCGGGATTGCCGTCTTCACTGCATCTCCTTTATCATCGGAACCCCCATATAGCCGACTATAATGGGAATTCCTCTTTCGCGGATATGCAGTAAATCCGAACAATCGCTCAAATTAGCAATTAGCACTCAATTCAGGCTTTTACACCGAAGATGACCTTTGATCTGCCGCCCGGGGCCTTTTCCATTGTCACATTACTGAAATGCCGCCTCAGATACGGCACCTCATTTTTTGCAAAATCCAGATTGGCGCTTTGCCCCAGCCCTGCGAGCCTCACCCTGTAAAGAAATCTTATAAACGGTTTTTCAGGCTCACAGTGCTCCATCATGGCAAAGCGTCCTCCATGGACAAGCACCCTTGAAGCCTCGGCCAGGACATTTTCCCTGACATCAGGCCTGAGTTCATACATGGCATGAGAACATGTTACCGCGCCAAAGGTGTTATCCCTGAACGGCATGGACGAGGCATCAGCCTGAACAAAACTTATTGAAACACCGGAAAGACCAGAAGCACGGGAATATGCCTTTTTAAGCATTCCTGAAGAAAAATCAAGACCTGTAAGCCTGACAGCACCACCGTACATGGCTGCTGCAGCAAGGGGAACAGCGCCTGTGCCAGTGCATATATCAAGCAGGCTGCTGTGATCACCGCCTGCCCCGGACTTTTCAATGAGAAATTTCCTCAGACCTGCCGAGGAGTCCCTGCTGTGGAGGGCGATTATCCTGTCATAAAACAGGGAAAATATGTCATAATAGAGGCGTCTGTTCAAATTCCTGCTGCCTGACCTTTGAAACAGGCCTGATGGACATGAAAACCTGTCATCACTACCTGCTATTCAACAACCCATACGGTGCAGTGCCTGGCGTAGTGTACCACCTTGTTGGATACGCTCCCGAACAGAAATTCCTCTGCCTTGCTGACACCGCGCCTGCCCACTGCCACAGTGCCGTATCCACCCTCCTGCTGCACCTTCATTATTTCAGCGGCAATACTGGTACCTTCGGCCTTCACTGTATGGGTATGGATATTATCGCGGCTCAGGCCATACGATTCCAGCACCTGCACTCCCTGTTCAAGCACCTCTCTTCCCTTCTGCTCCACCACCTCACACCCCTTTTGCCACTCTTCATCAGAGGAAAAATGATCTCGTGAGGGATTACGCACCACGTTAAGCAGCGTCACGTTGAAATCAGGATTACCTGCTGTGATTTCTCCAACATACCTGATTGCCCTTACAGCATTTTCCGAGGCATCCGCAGCCACGAGAATTTTTTTAAAGCTGTACTCCATGACAAACCTCCTTTAACGCTCAATTTACCGTGAAAATAGCTCAAAGCTGAAAGCTCAAGGCTCAAAGTAAAGGAAGCCATGTTTGCTTTCAGCTTCCGACTTTGAGCTTTGAGCTAACTTGCATGTCAGGGGGTGACAAGCCCCATGTCATGAAAGTTTAGGTTTAATCATTAATACAACGTGTATCCGAAACTCGGTTTCATAAACGGATAGACGCGCTACTGTGACAACGCCCTGACCTGCTGCAGACACGGCTCAAGGTCGTACAGAAATTCATCCACAGACTCATAAAAGACTTCTGATGATGTGGAGAAATGCATGAGTATATTATTCAACTCTGCGGGAATCCAGGGAAACAGCTTTCTGAGATTCACGATCCTGTTCCTGTAAAGCAGGGAAAAATCTCCATCTTCAATGTCAGCAGCCCTATCCATGGACACACCCTTCTCTTCCAGGATATGCATGGTATAAAGGCCCTTGCCAGCAAGAAAAATCAACAGGCTGCCAAGCCCGAACAGATCAAGCCCGAAGGGATTCTCTTCAAAGTCATAAGTGTAGTCAAAATCTATCCATCTGTACAGGCCTGTCCCGTGTTCTATCCACAGATGGTCACGCCTTATATCACCGTGAATTTCCCCATTTTCATGCAGAAAGTTGATTGCCCGGCATGAGTCCATAAATTTCTCAAGGATATCAGGAAAGTCTCTGTAAAAATATGTCTTATGATCAGCCTCAATGGCAGCAACATGCGCATCAAGCCTCTTGCCGCTTACAACATCAAGTATGCGTACAGGATTTCCCTTTGGATCACGCCTGGTAATGCCCTGCATGAAACGCATGTCACCGCGCACAAGGTCAAGAATCCTTGCCTCCTTCTCAGGGCTGCGATAGCACTCTATATTCAGGTCTCCAAGTGGCAGGGTAAATCGTTCATGAAAGACCAGTTTAAGAATCTTTCTGTCACCAGATTCAAGAACCATGCATCTCTTCACCCAGTATTTGGGGTCTTCAATACCAAAACTGCGTTCAGACTCGTCACGGATTACAAGATAATGCAAACCGTCTATCCAGATTACATCACCTGACTCTATCTTCATAAACTCGGTGGTATCAGTAAAAATATCACCATATTCGGCCACGGAAAGATTGGGCCTGTACTTTTTAACCAGCTCCCTTACCTCTCTGGACATGACATTCTCCTGTTTACTGTGATGACAGATGAATCACCGGACTTTTCTTTACGCCCTCATCAATTAATTCCTGTAATGAGCGTGTAAAAATTCTGCACGCGCCATCAAACGAAACGCAGAACAGTTACCTGTTTTTTGGACCCGTTAATAAGATTATTGTCATTAAAGCTGGAAACGGCAACCTTTACAGATGAAATATTTACCTAAATTGAGCGTTTCAAAATGTGGAAAATCATTTTTATAAAGACATTAAAAGGAGTTACATCGATTATAACTTTCCAATTTTGAAACCCTTCGGGATTGCCGTCTTCACCGCATCTCCTTTGTCATCGGAACCCCATATAGCCTACTATGATGGGAATTCCTCTTTCGCGGATATGCAGCGAATCCGAACAGTCGCTCAAATTAGGATTTATCCCGTCTTTAAAATTAACCGATAAAAGCTACTGAAGGATTATACACACGCGCTCAGATTTAGATGCTGATATTACCGTGAGGTTGAGCGCTACTTCATGAACCAAGTCAAAGTAAGGGGTTGTCCAAAAATAAGTTGGTAAGTCATTTTTGGACAGTCCCTAATATCCATAAATACAGGAGATTTTGATGCAGCGCATCGCTGATACATTATCAAAAAATGCCCGTGTCATGAAATCCAGGGTTACCAGATATGCTGTAACAGGGGTATTGATAGCAACCGTGGCCCTTCTGATTGCAACAGCGCTCAGCGCTTTTATGACAAACGGGCAAATTTCTCTTGAGAGCCTGATGCAGGCCCAGATGACCAATAAAACCCTGTGGGTCCTTGACACCATGCCGTTCATATTTGCCTTCTGGGGCCAGTATGTCAGCTCAGCAATTGCCTTTGAAACAAGTGCAATGGTTATTGATCAGACCCAGGACCTGAGGGAACAGGCTGCAGCCATGGAAAACCAGGCTATCTATGAGGCCACCCATGACCCCCTCACAAGCCTTCCCAACCGCATACTCTTGAAGGACCGTCTTGACCAGGCCCTGCGCTCATGCGCCAGGGAAAAGAAAAAACTTGCCCTGTTTATACTGGACCTGGATCATTTCAAGGAAATTAATGATACGCTTGGGCACTACAGCGGTGACAGGCTGCTTCGACGCGTTGCCCTTCGTCTCAAGGGAACGGTAAGGGATTCTGACACAGTTGCACGGCTTGGCGGTGATGAGTTTGCTATTATCTTTCCGGCTCTGAAAAAAAATGAAGACGTGCAGATAATGGTGAAAAAGATAATGCAGACATTCAAGGAGCCCTTCATGCTTGACGGCATGAATCTTGAGATGCTTGCAAGTATCGGCATCGCCATTTTTCCGGATCACGGCAGGGATGTGGACACACTGATGCAGCGGGCAGATGTGGCAATGTATATTGCCAAGCAGGAAAAAAACAAATTCGCTGTTTACAGCCAGAAATTTCACGCCCGAAATCCCAAGCGCCTTACACTCATGTCAGAGTTGCGCCAGGCCATTGAAAATGATGAGCTAATGCTGTTCTATCAGCCGAAAATTGCAGTACAGTCCAGAAATATAGAGGGAGTGGAGGCCCTGATACGCTGGCAGCACAAGGAACACGGAATTATCTCTCCTGACGAATTCATACCCCTCGCTGAACGAACAGGCCTTATTGACAACCTGACATACTGGGTGCTCAAGAGAGGAATGCAGCAACTGGTAAACTGGCATGCAATAGGGCTGAAAATAGGAATTGCTGTAAACATATCTCCCTCCACGCTCCTCAACTATGACCTGCCGGATGTAATAACAGGCCTGATGGCGCGCTACGAGCTTGATCCCGGCTTTATTACGCTTGAAATCACAGAGGGGACTCTGATAAAAAATCCGGCAAGGGCACTGGAGATACTCACAAGGCTTGATGAGATGGGTATAAAAATCTCCATAGATGACTTTGGTACAGGTTATTCATCACTGGCATACCTGAAAAAACTCCCTGCCTCAGAAGTAAAAATTGACAAGTCCTTTGTTATGGACATGCTGCATGACGACAATGACGCTGTCATAGTCAAGACCACCATAGAACTTGCCCACAATCTGGAAATGAAGGTAACTGCTGAAGGAGTTGAGACACACCAACTCGCTCTTCATCTCAAGGAACTGGGATGCGACAATCTGCAGGGTTACTATTTCAGCAAGCCATGCAATGAAAAGGATTTCATGGAGTGGGTGAAATCACAGATTAAGACAAAGTGACAACCGGCAGTATCCGCGTCACAGGGCGAGCCGCATAAAGTCCTCTGCCAGTATCACAGGGCCGTCATATTCCTTCATACATGGCGTCACCATGTCATGCCTGTCACATTCCGGGTAAAAATGGGTGAGCACCAGCTTTTTCACCCCTGCTGCCATGGCTATTCTGCCTGCCTCAGACGGCGTAAGATGACCGGGAATCTTGCCGCCCTCCGGCGCCGCACACTCTGATACAAGCATGTCCGCACCCTGAGCAAGGTCGATAAGCTCCTCACAGTAGTCAGTGTCTCCTGAGAACACAACAGAACGCCCGGAGCTGTCTTTCAGACGGTAGGCAAGGCTCTGCGGGGTATGACGCACAGGAATGGTGCTGATTGTAAGAGGCGGATACTGCATGGAACTCTTCATGGCAACCGGTATCTCGCTGATATCCAGTTTGCCTGCAAGCGGTTCCACCCACTCCCCGAAGGCAGCCTTCAGCCCCTGATAAAACTCCCCGAAACCCTCGGCTGCAAGAATCAGCACCGGCCTGGTTCGTGTGTATCCAGGCGCGTACTTTGTGGCAAATATGAAAGGCACAAATTCTCCCACATGGTCAGGGTGCAGATGGGTATAGAGGATCATGTCCACATCCGAGTAGTCTATGCCTGCCTTTACAAGCTGACGCAGTGTGCCTGAGGATGAATCAATGAGTATGGTATAGCCCTCTGTCCTGACGCACGCTGCGGGACCGGCGCGCCTTATTGAAGGTACACATGTTCCTGAACCGAGTATGATTATTTCCATGTCAGATACTCTCCACTAAACTTTCATGACATGAGGTTTGTCCCCCCCTGACCATGAAAGTTAGCTCAAAGCTCAAAGTCGGAAGCTGAAAGCAAATATGGCTTATTATACTTTGAGCCTTGAGCTATTTTCACGATAACTGCCATTCCTGGTGCGGGCACAACGAACAATGAAAATACGCTCTTGCAGTTTATTATATTGTGTGCTCGAGGAAGTGGGGAAGCAGGAGCTTCCGGTTCATAGTTCCCAAACCGGAGTTTGGGAACCAGCAGAGCTTCTTTCACTTTGAGCCTTGCGCTTTGAGCTTTCAGCTTTCAGCTTTGAGCTTTGAGCTTTGAGCTATTTTCACGGTAAATTGAGCGTTTCAAAATACAGAGCCAGACCGCCATTATACGGGTACCAGTTTTATATTATCTCCCCAGGCGCCAAGTTTATCACCGCTTATAATGACACCTGCGCTCACCCCTTTAATCTGCTGCATGCTCTCAAGCGCCAAGGCAATATCACCAGGCCCCTTTACCATATTTCCTATGCCAGTGGCTGCCGCATCTGCAAGGGCAACCCACTGGGATATCACAGTTACCGCGTGGGCAGTACCGAAACTTCTGGAATGCCCTACCCTTCCTGAGGATGTACAGACCCCGAAAGGCACGGCACCGCCCTGAAGTCTTATGCCCACCTTACCGCTTAGAGGTGAGCTTCCTGCCCAGATGGAAACTGTCAGCGACCCTTGAGCATAAATAAAAA
>WFRQ01000385.1 GCA_015486425.1 Deltaproteobacteria bacterium
ATTATCAACGCATTGCAGCATGCCGGCAGGGGTTTCCTCTGACAGAGGCAGTGTCAAACGGAAAGCAGCGCCCTGTTCACTTTCCACAACTTCAATTTCGCCATCATGATTGGTTATGATACCATGGCAGATACTGAGACCAAGGCCCGTTCCCCTTGCACGCTCCTTGGTGGTAAAAAATGGGGTGAATATTCTGTGGCGCAGCTCATCAGATATGCCAGGCCCTGTATCACTGACAGTTACAACCACCTTTTCTCCAATCGTTCTGCCCTCTACCTTCAGGGTGCCATGCCTTCCCATGGCCTCATAGGCATTCTTGAAAATATTTGTAAGGACCTGCTCTATCTGTGCTGCATCCACACTCACAGGCAGGCAGTCGGATTCAAGCTCCAGCAGCACTTTAACTTCAGACGCAGGGAAGCTGGACCTCACGAGGGACATGGCTGATTCAACGAGCTTTTTCATATCCACGACCCTTTTTCTCGGGGGTTCCCTGCGGGCAAAGGTAAGCAGAGACTGCACAATTTTTCTGGCCCCAAGGGCCGCGCTGTGTATTGCCTCGATTCTGTCCTGGTTTGCCGCATCCTCTGTATTCATGCGAAGCAGTTCAATAAAACCCAGAACAGGGGTAAGTTTATTGTTGAGTTCATGTGCAATTCCTGCTGTCATCTCCCCCATTAGAGCCAGTTTTTCCGCTTTTATAAGACGTTCCCACAGGATATCCCGCTCAGTTATCTCACGACATAAACAAACCACGGTCTGTCCGCATTCTTCGGCCCTTCCTTTACTGAACTTGATGTCCACAGGCACTTCATTCCCGGCGGAATCAAGAAAAACAAGCTCCTCATGCCAGAAACCTGCCTCCTGCCTCTCCATAGGGGTAAGCCCTGCCTCTGCAGTATCTGTTACTGCAGGTGCCAGCAGGCTGAAAAGGTCTCTTCCAATAAGCTCCCTGATACTGCACTGCAGCATTGAGGCCATTGCCTGGTTGGCGTACACTACAGTGCGATTTTCAAGAACAAAATAACCGTCTTTCAAGTCCTCAATCAGAGCCCTGTATCTGTCTTTCTCAAGACCTATCTCCTCTTCCATTCTTATTTTTTCAAAAATGCTCTTTATGGAATGGAGAACCATGTCAAAATCAAAAGGTTTTGTGACATAGTCATGAGCTCCGTATCTTATAGCCTCAATTGCAGAACCGGTGCTGGCCATACCTGTCATGCAGATCACTTTTGTCTTTCTGCAGTATTCAGTACAATATTTAAGAATTTCTATGCCACTTCCATCAGGGAAAACAATATCTGTTATCACAACGTCAAAAAAACTGCTGTTAAGTATATCAAGCCCTTCCTTTACCGAACCAGCCGTTAACACCTCAAAACCTTCAATCTCAAGCAGTTTTTTCAGACTCAGGCACATATTTGATTCATCATCAACTACCAGCAGTCGATTTTTTATTTCGCTCATTCTTCAACCTCTTCGGATTCATAAGCAGGCAGTGTTACCCTGAAAACAGCGCCTCTCCCTTGTACTGAATGCACGTTCAAGCTCCCTCCCGCATCTCTTATCAATCCGTAACATACAGAAAGTCCCAGCCCTGAATTATCCGTCCCCTTTGTAGTGACAAAGGGCTCGAATAACGTGGTTGCTACCTCAGGAGCTATACCTGTACCTGTATCACTGACCTCAATTACCACATTAACTTCATCCGCATCACTTTGAGTAAATATATCCACATTAACTATTCCTGGTGGCAGCACGGCCTCCTGTGCATTTTTAATCAGATTAATCAGTATCTGTTTCAGAGCATCCTCGGATATCAAAACATCGGGAATATGATCAGGCAGGTTGAAGTTCAGTTCTATGCCACTTTCTGAAAGGGTTGCTTCCAGCATCTTTCTAATACCTTCCACCGCTTTTCCAGCAGATCCAGATTTATTTGCCCTCCTGCCGGTTTCAGGTACTCCATGCTTAGCAAAATGATTAAGCTGTCTAATGGTTTCAGAAATCCTGTCTATTTCCGATTCCATGAGTTTAATTGTCTCTTGTCCATCATTGCACCCAGCAGTTTCATTCTGCAGTACTTTGAGAAAATTTTTGATTATTCCCAGCGGATTATTCACCTCATGAGCTACCTTACGTGCAAAATCCCCGATACTCCTCAGTCGTTCCGTCTGTATCAGTTCAGCTTTCGCTCTTTCAAGCTCTGCTGTACGTCGCTTAAGCTCAGATTCGATAAGTGTTGCACGCTCAGCCCGTTCTTCAGCAAGCAGGTGTCTATCGGTTATGTCCTCAAGAACAAGCATTATTCTCGAGATTCCAGTTTTTTCCATCCTTTTGCCACGCATGGACAGCCATACCAACCCTGAATTGCTTTCAAAGCTAAAAGAAGGCATTTCAGCCCTGCCATCTTTTTCAATATCAGTAAGAAAAGCCTCAATGCTATCACTATCGAGCTTCAACAACTCCCATATATTCAATCCTGAAGGTAAGGCCTTAATTTCTATTCCAAGAATTTTTGAGGCTGCTGGATTCAGATAGGACAACTCACCAGAATCAGTGATAAGAATGATTGGGACAGGGACAGTCGCGAGAACAATGGCATTTAACTTCCTTTCCCTGTCCCATAGGCCTCTGTAAGAAAAACCGGCTGCAACCATTGTAAACTGCCTGGCAAGCAGCATGAGAATATCTTCATACAACTTCAGGGACTTCCATCTATCATATGGCATTGCCATGACCAGTATTCCAAATCTATTTCCGGATGTAGTAAGCGGTACTGAAAGAAATGGCCCCTCCATGAAGCTGGCCATCTGTCTGTCAGAAGCAGATGGAATGGTGTCCTTGAAAAATTCTTCGAAATGCACGGGGCGCTTTAGTCTTAAAGTCTCATTCCAGATAGATTTTTCCCTGTTTTTCAACCTTACAAGATGAGCACGTTCGGCATGGCGCATGCCGCTGGCTAACGCCCCGTTAAGGTATTCTCCTCTATCAAATCGAGCTATAAGCAGCGTATCAGGGTCGAATAACAATGAGATACCCCGAATAAATATCTCAAACAGGGCATCAATGTTTCCAGCTGAGGCCATATCCCCGACCAGGCCGGTAATAATGGCATGATCAAAAGCGTGTTTACAGAGTAGATGAGCTTCTCCCTCCTCGGAGGATCTAACAAGTTCGGCAGGGTCAAGAGTTTTTTGATCTTTAACTTTAATGCCCATAATGGAAGCGGCTTCATTGAGCTGTGCTGTGTAAATTGATTCAAGCTCATCAAGGGTATCAGGAGATAGATCAAAAAAATCAGATACCAGAAACCTTGTTTCCTCACACAAATCCTCAACTGCAGAAAAAGCGCCACGGCCCAAACAGTGCGCCAGTCTGTCCGCTACATAAACAATTTTTACCAGAGGAAAAGAATCTCTGACTTCTTCCTGTGAGGCATGATGGTATCTAACGGCATCTGCCAACATAGGATCCAACCTCCACTGACCAATGAAGCGGGCCCCGATATGCGCATGATCTTTTCCAGTGGCAAGCCTCTCCGCCTGCAATATGGTCTGACCGGTACGAACATTCTCGATTGTAACAGGCTGACTGTGTTCCTCTGATACTTTACATCGTTGTCCTAAAATAATTATCTGCCCGATATCATGAAGCATTCCTGCCAAGAATGCATCTTCAGGTTCATCATAGGCCGTTTTTTCCGCAAGGAATTTAGCACAAATGGCAGTAAGCAGACTATGATGCCAGAACATGGCCATTGAAAAGCCTTCAGGACTTTTACGACTTGAAAATGACTGATGGATGGAAAGGGTTATGGCAAGGCAGCGTACCGCGTTAATGCCCAGTTTAATGACAGCATTATCAATGGAAGATACGTTGCTTCTGCTTCTGTAAAGAGGGGAATTGGCAAGACGCAGAATCTGGGCTACCAGGGAAGGATCTCTGCTGATTAGCGCGGACAACTCCCTCATGGAAGAATTATCATCCATAGACGCATTCAGAAGCCTTACAACAACATGAGGAAGCGATGGAAGGATTAGACCTTCCCCTTTTTTATCAGAGCATTCCATGGCTCTGTTAATGCTTGCAGCCGTAGCAAACACCTCTTTCTTTGAAATAATAACATCAAATTGATATTATTATCGTATTAGATGAAATTTATTTATTTGTAAAGTGTGAGTGTAACATTTTATTAACATTTACCTCATTCTTTTCGGAGTATTTCCATTTTTCCTTCAGATGAATTATTATGCATTTTAACACTGTAAAAGCATCAAGCTTTCATTTATACGTTTTATGCTTGGGAGTGCTGCACTGTATGAATCCTGAGGTAAATGATATTTTCATGGTTCGTTGTGCCCGGTATGGGAATGACACTTACCATGAAAACCCATGCGGTTCTCGATAGATTTTCATGTCAAGGGATGTTATTTCTCTGATGGAGAATATGAGAATTCAGGCCAGTAGAAAAGATAACTTTCTACGCTGGATTGAAACCAGCTGTAAAAGATATACGTGAATAGGGGCATGCCCTGCTTATCCCGCCCTTTTACAGGAATACAAAGGCTGTGTGGCTTTTTAAGACTGGTGCTGCGGGAAAACCTGCTTTTACCTTTCAGACCATATGGTAACAGTTTCGGAACCAGACTCAAAAAGTTGTACAGCCGCGGTATGTTATTGCATCGGGGCAAGCGTGGAATGCTCCCATGTGAATATTCATAAAAGGAGACGTTGAATTGGAAGAATTCAGGATAAGTACCTCGTCCAGAACTGAACTGATTGATATAACCTCTCAAGTGGCAGCGGCTGTAAACAGCACCGGGATGCAGGACGGCATTGTAACTGTATACTGTCCTCACACCACCGGAGGCATTACAATAAACGAGGGAGCTGACCCCATGGTAAAGCGGGACATCCTGCATGTCCTTAACAGTGTCATCCCGTGGGATTATGATTACAGGCACATGGAGGGCAATTCTCCAGCACACATCAAGACCCTTCTCACAGGCTCCAGTGTGCAGGTAATAGTAACCGGAGGCAGGCTTCGTCTTGGTACATGGCAGAAGATATTTTTCTGTGAATATGACGGACCTCGAAAGAGAAAGATATGGATCCAGGTAACCAGTTAGGGGCTGTCCAAAAATAAGTTGGATGGTAGCGCGCTCAGAGTTACCATGAAAATAGCTCAAAGCTGAAAGCTCAAGGTTCAAAGTAAAAAAAGCCATGTTTGCTTTCAGCTTCCGACTTTGAGCTTTGAGCTAACTTTCATGTCAGGGGGTGACAAGCCCCATGTCATGAAAGTTCAGGTCTGGATGGCCTGAAGATGAGATGCGAAATCGGCAAGTTATTTTTGGACAGTCCCTTAGTAACAGGGGGCATTTATTTATCGTGAAAATCCACACTTCCTCCGCTTGTATTTTTCATGACAAAGCGGGGTGTACAGCATGGGCAGTGCAACATGAAAGTTCAGGTGAGCGACTGGCAGCCACTGTGACACACCTGATATTTTTTATTGTGGTCATGGCTGCATGGACAGCACCTGCGTTCGCATTCCAGGAACACGGCCCGCCGGAGGGCCTGTATGTCCACCAGCTTGCCCACATCTTTTTTGCGCTTTCAATGACAGGCCTGTGGTATGGTATAAAAGGCAGCAGCAGATTCAGGGATAACCCTGGCTGGCAGCTCATTGCTACAGGGGCCGCCTTGCTCACCATGTGGAACGTCGTAACCTTTGCCGGTCATATACTATCTATTTTTACAATGACGGATTTTGCGCATGAGGGCGGAGCCGTCTCCGCATGGATAGAGTGGACATGGCACATCCTGAAACTTGACAACATTGTCTGTGTAGCCGCCATGCTGTACTTTTACGCAGGGCTCAGGAAACTGCTGCACGGTGCCTCTGCCTCAGGGCATGAGACCTCACAGGTGAACACATGACCTGGCATATTCCTATCCTTGCCATAGACCTGGCAGGCAGCGTTGCCATGATTATCATATCGGCGTTATGCTTTCTTACCGCGAAAAGACTTGCCCATAAGGCGCCTGACAACTTCATGTACGGCTATCTGGTGTGGCTGTTTGCTGCACTGCTTGCCTTTTCACTCTCCCGTTCAGCCGGGCACATAATCAAACACCTGCTGATATTCTCAGGCAACAGGGAATGCTGGGAGAAACTGTCACCTGTAAGCGGCTCAATAAACACTGCAACCTTTCTTGCCATTGCCTCCTTCACCCTGTTTTTTCACACCATGCGCAAAATTATGGCCAGGACCATCAGGGACAGGGAACGCATCAAGAAAATAAGCCAGGAGCTCCTGAACCTGAACCAGAACACAGAGGCCATAGTTTCCGAACGTACCAGGGCGGAACTTGCACTGAATGTGGCACACGAAATCAGAAACCCGGTTATGGTGATCGGAGGGCTTGCCAGAAGAATGATTAAAAACAGTCTCTCAGAAGAGGAACAGCAGGAGAGGCTGAAAGCCATCATGGAACAGGCAGACAGGCTGAACTCCATTGTAAAAAAATTTGAAACAATCAAGGGGGAGCTGACCTGGGCATTTACCAGGCATGAACTTACGGAACTTGTAGAAAATGCCATTGATATCATCAGACCAGAGGCAGAAGAACAGCATATAACACTGAAATATGAAAAAAAGGACTCGCCGCTGTGGGTAGAAGGAAACGGCTATCTCCTTAAGATGAGTGTGCTTCACTGCATAAGGAATGCAATAGAGGCGTCCAGCCCCGGGCAGGAAATCGAGATATCCACGGAAAGAACCGGCGTAGGCGCAAAAATTCGCATTGAGGACCACGGAACAGGCATTCCAGAAATAATGCTCAAGGACATATTCGTCCCTTTCTTTGGCACCAAGGACAAGAGCTCAGGTCTTGGCCTGTCCGTAGTAAAGCAGATTGTTGAAGAGCATGGAGGTACCATTAAAATTTTCAGTACCGAAGGCAAGGGAACAAC
>WFRQ01000386.1 GCA_015486425.1 Deltaproteobacteria bacterium
CCAGGTCCACCAGGGTATGGCCCTTTTCTGCAGATGTCTTCTTGAGTATCAGCAGGTTCCTGAAAAACAGTGTCAGGTCACTTATAAACTTCTGAAAATCTACTCCGAGCCTGTACACATCAGCAGCCACGGAGAGCGCGCCTTCAACATCTCCTGTCATCACCGCCCCTGCAAGGCTTTCCATTACCGTTGTGCCCAGCACCCCGAGGGCCTCATGGACATCCTCAATGGAATGGGCCCCGTACGCTGCCACCTGGTCAAGCAGGCTCAGGCTGTCGCGAACACTGCCCTCGGCCTCCCTTGCAAGCAGCAGGGTTGCCTCTCTTGGAAGCCCCATGCCCTCGGCCTCAACAATTGCATCAAGATGATCTGCAAGCCTTGCAGCCTGTATCCTCCTGAACTCATAGTGCTGACACCTGGAGTGGATTGTTGCAGGTATGCGGTGAGGTTCTGTTGTGGCAAATATGAAAAATACGTGAGGCGGGGGCTCTTCAAGGGTCTTGAGCAGGGCGTTAAAGGCCTCCTTGGTGAGCATGTGAACTTCGTCAATTATAAATACGCGATACCTGCATCTTACAGGCTGAAACCGTATGGTCTCCCTGAGCTGTCTGATCTCGTCTATTCCCCTGTTGGATGCGCCGTCTACTTCAAGCACATCCACTGCAGAGCCTTCTGTAATCTCCCTGCAGATTCCGCACTGATTACAGGGGGCAGGCGCCGGACCCTTTTCACAGTTCATTGCCTTTGCCAGTATCCTGGCAATGGAGGTCTTGCCAACTCCGCGGGGACCACTGAACAGCAGGGCATGAGCCAGGTGATCCTCCTTCAGGGCATTCTGAAGAGTCCTTGTAACATGCTCCTGTCCCACAACATCTTCAAATGTCTGCGGACGCCATTTGCGTGCAAGAACCAGATAGGACATGAATTAACCTAAGCTCAATTAAACGTGACAATGGTTCAAAGCTGAAAGCTCAAGGCCCAAAGTATAAAGACGGAAAAATGATGCAACCGGTTAGAACCGGCGCTGATCAGTAAAGAAAAAATGATAGCCAGGCACCCCCGCGGCACACGAAGAGCCCCACTACCGTTGCTTCCTTCCGGACCTGGCGGGGTTCGCGGGGAGTTCGTTGCGCGGGACCTGGCTATCAAACTGTTACCTGAGGCTGTTACCTGAGCGTTTCAAAACCTGGTGCCCTCTCTATAGGATTGCGGCAAATCCAGCAATCATTCAACTCAGGTGTTTTTAACTTTTCTGTTTAAACCTGGCGGAGAGGGTGGGATTCGAACCCACGGTACACCTTGTGAGCGTACACACGATTTCCAATCGTGCCCCTTCAGCCTCTCGGGCACCTCTCCAGGATAAAAATCTCTTACATAAATTGAGGTCTTATCCTCACTTGCAGTCAGGACATACCATATACCCTTAATACTGATAACAAGTCAACAGACATTTTCCGCAATCCTTTATTGACTGGCGGAGAGGGTGGGATTCGAACCCACGGTACGTCTTTTGGACGCACAGACGATTTCGAGTCGCCCCCGTTATGACCACTTCGGTACCTCTCCGCCGAAACTGCCTGTTTTTTAAGATTTCATGACTGTCCAAAAATAGCTCAAAGCTGAAAGCTCAAGGCTCAAAGTAAAAGAAGCTCTAATTTGCTGGTTCCCAAACTCCAGTTTGGGAACGAGCTGAACTTATTTTTGGACAGCCCCTTAGGGACAGCCCCTTCGGTTCCTGAAAAATTCCTTTATAACAGCGCCACATTCATGAGCAAGCACACCGGGAATAACCTCCACGGTATGATTAAGCCTGCTGTCCCTGACAATATCATACACACTTCCGCAGGCCCCTGCCTTTGCATCCCATGCGCCAAACACCAGCCTTCTGACCCTGGCGTGAATAATGGCACCTGCGCACATGCAGCACGGCTCAACTGTAACATATAACGTGGTGCCGGTCAGCCTGTAATTGCCCACCGCCTGGCCAGCCTGTCTCAGCACCCTTATCTCCGCATGTGCCGTGGGATCACAGGTGGATAAAGGGGCATTATGGGCGCTGGCTATTATATCCCCGGAATCATCCACAAGGATTGCCCCCACAGGAACTTCGTTTACAGCAACCGCCTTTTCCGCCTGGGCAATGGCAAATCCCATATATTGTTGGTGATCCATATTCATGGACAGCGGACAGTTTCACTCCCTGCAGGCTGTGACTGCCCGTATAATCTCTTCGCTGTTTACATCATCAACAATTTCAGTATGCCCCATGCCTCTGCACAGGACAAAATGCACCCGTCCGTCCCTTACCTTCTTGTCATGCTGGATGAGGTTTATTATGGAATCATCATCAATATATTCAGGAATGATCCTTGGAAGACTGAACCTGTCAAGGAGCGCGGCAAGGCGTTCCACATCCTCAGATGATATCATGTCCCTTGCCTCTGATATTCGGGCAACAGCCATCATGCCCATTGCCACGGCCTCACCATGCGGAATTCTGTAATCAGACGATGCCTCCACGGCATGGCCTATGGTATGCCCGAAATTAAGAATTCGCCTGAGGCCGCCTTCACGCTCATCCTCAGCAACTACATGGGCCTTTATCTCGCACGACTGTTTCACAATATCCGCAGTGACATGCGGTTCGAGGTTTACCACGTCCCACCACTTTGCCTCAAGCATATCAAAAAGTTCACTGCTCCAGATCATTCCGTACTTGATCACCTCTGCCAGACCGTTTCTAAGCTCAGAGGCAGGCAGAGTGCACAGGACCCCTATGTCAGCAAAGACCCTCAGGGGCTGGGCAAAGGTTCCAAGCAGGTTTTTTCCCTCTGGAAGGTCAACGCCGGTTTTTCCGCCAACAGAGCTGTCCACCTGGGCAAGGAGTGTGGTGGGAATCTGGATAAACGGGATACCACGCATATAGATGGATGCCAGAAAACCGGCCATGTCACCGGTAACTCCGCCACCAAGGGCAAGAATCACTGTACTCCGGTCAGCGCCGAGCTTTACCATTTTGCGGGCAAGGTCAACCACCACATCCATGCGTTTTGACTCCTCACCTGCAGGAAAAGATATCATGGATACCTTTATGCCTGCTGCCTCAAGAATATTCATGAGGTCTACACCGAGATAATCTTCCACAGTGGAGTCTGTCACCATGATAAAATTCTTTCCCGGCATAAACTGGTCCAGCATATTTCCAAGCTCGGAAAGAATGCCCGGGCCTATAAGTATGTCATAACTCTTGTCTTCAATTGGTACGTTTACTCTTTCCCAAACGTGGGATATCTCGTCAGGAGCGCACTTGCCGCATGCCCCAAAGGAAGGTTCTGTGCTCATATTTTTTTCCATATTTCTATCAGTCAAGCGTTTCTCTCTGGGTCGGAAAAGCCCGGTTAAAAGTTTCACCGTGCCATCAAACGAAACGCTAATTATAGTTACGATGTAACAGGTAAAAACGGGAGGGTCATTATTTTCTTAATCATCTATCATGGAAACCGCTGAGGCAGCAATGTCCCGATGTCTTGAATAGGTGGATTCCGCCAGTTCTTCAAGCTCATCTTCCAGCTTATCAGGCTCCGGGAGGGGAAAAATGCGGGGAATACCCTTTTCCAC
>WFRQ01000387.1 GCA_015486425.1 Deltaproteobacteria bacterium
AGGTATGGAATAAATCACTGTCGGCTCGGGTATCTGCTCTCCACATACTGGAAGCTTCCTGAACAGGTATGCACCTCTATTGGATACCATCATCATGCCTCATTTGATAACTGGATTGATATCCCCCGGCATGTGTTACAGATTGTGACCATGGTGGCCCTAAGTGATTGTGTTGCAGGCGCGGCAGGTTTTCAGGACGGAAGGCCTGTGACACAGGCAGTGCTGCCTGAAGTCATAGAGGCCGCAGGCCTCAGTCTAAACGCTGATCCAGAGCATTTCCTCACCTCGGAACTTGAAAAGGACCTGAAACACATGGAGGCCCTGACTCGCAGTACGGCTGAACAGGTTTGAGAAGTCCGAGGCTTCAGGAATCAAATTATCTGGTCACTGCTCCCCCCCCTCAGGAAGAATTCCCATAACGGAAAGACGCTTTTCACACAACATTTTTTTCTTAAAGGGCTTTTACCTTGCATTTTTCCTCAATGCAGTGATAAAGTTCTGTCATGTTTACCTCCTCTTCTCCAGTTACCGTGCTGCTTACAGATATTTATCAGCGCATGTTCCATGCCTTCGGCCCTCAGCACTGGTGGCCAGGTGATACCCCTTTTGAGGTCTGTGTAGGGGCAATCCTTACGCAGAATACATCATGGACAAATGTGAGCAGGGCCATCTCCAGTCTCAAACAGGCAGGAGTCCTTGAGCCGCAGGCACTGTATAACCTTCCCCGTTCCGTACTGGCGGAGCTCATAAGACCCGCAGGTTACTACAATATAAAGGCAGGGCGGTTGCATAATTTTCTGTCACTGCTTGTGAAAAGGCATGGGGGCAGTCTTGATTCCCTTTTTTCTACAGGCCTGGACCAGGCCAGAGACGAGCTTCTTTCCGTAAAGGGCATAGGGCCTGAAACAGCGGACAGCATGCTGCTTTACGCAGGAGGATTGCCGTCATTTGTGGTGGATGCATACACCATACGCGCACTACAGCGTCATGATATCATTGACGACAGTGCGGATTACCACACGGTGAGGGATCTGTTCATGGAGAGTCTGCCTGAGGATGTGGAACTTTACAACGAATATCACGCCCTTTGGGTAAAGGTGGGAAAGACCTGCTGTAAAAAGTCAAAGCCATGTTGCAGGGAATGCCCACTTGAAGGGGTATAATGCCAGTTTTTTAACCGGCATTTCTGGATAGCGGCGGCTCCCGGAGAGAAGTCGGGGTAACTTCTCAACAATGCCGGGAGCCGTTATGCGGATGGAAAAGCAATCCGAAAATATCATGAGTCATGGTGCTGGCCTGAAACAACGGAGAATTAGCATGGACTTATTGAGAAGTTACCTTTGTTTCAGTGGGTAACCTCAATTTTTTTCAGTATAAGACCTGCCAGATTGGCTTCATTTGTAGTGGCCGTGCCGGTACGTCCTGCAATGACACCGTCTGATCCGGCAACACATCTGAACGAAGATGTCTTTCCGCCCCCCAGGGTGGTGACCGGCGTTTCGTCTTCCAGTGAGCCGTCACCGTCGAGGTCAATCACTGTCTGAATGTTCCTGGTGCCATCTTCGCCTGACCTGACTGTCAGTTCGTAAGTCGCACCTGGATCAAGACCTGAGAAATTTATGCCCACGGAATCCGGGTAGCCAAAATAATGGTTGGCCAGCATGATGAGATAATCACCAATCAGGGTATGCTGTCCCGGCAGGCCGCTCCATCCTCCTACACTGCCAATAACGGAAAAGACAACAGTTGTGGGGGTATTGCCATTATTGACAAGGGCAAGGGATGGATTTGTCACCACAGTGGCAGGATTGCCATCCAGCGGAGGCAGATTCATCACATTCCAGACACCATTATCATCCGGTCCATGGGGGTGCGCAATGCCTTCCTGTCCGTACAGTGTGCTGCCGCTGTCACCCTGGATATCAATATTCCACTGTTCAAGAACTGTCACAGTTTCTTTGTCATCTGCAGGACACAGCGTGCCGGGGTCAACGTATCTGAACCCCTGGTCATGGGGATGACAAATGGTACACCTGTAACCGCTGAAGTGATCCGCACGTGTTCCATCATTGCGCCAGTGGGCGGTCTGGGTATGACAGACCTGACAGATTCCATTGGGCGTCGGATCGATTCCAGTCCCTGATTCATCATTGGCCATGCTCGAAGGCCCGGTAAAAACCACATTGGTACCATTCACCGTATCCTTTATGAATTGACCATAGGCAATGAACATGTTCTGTGGCGTTGCCTGTCCGCCTGGCGGGAAATAGTACTGCTCGTTCTTGAAGGTAATTGAAGTACTGGTTGCGCTGATCACCTTGAACCAGGTTGTGACTTCTCCATTTTCGTTGGACAGTACAACCACAAGTCCCCGCTCATCTCCTGTTTTTCCACTCCAGGTAGCAGGATCCGACCACGCGGGATCATTTATAATCAGGTTGGAAATCCCCATGGTGGTTTCCTTGTTTACATTCTGCTGACAGAGGCCTGTAAATTCTGCAAGTTTGTACGATGAGTCGGTGACCTCATTATGGACTATTCCACTACTGTGATGAGGCTCGTGGCAATCCAGGCATTCCTGCACCCACTGGCCGTAATGGTCACTGCCACCACTGGTGATGAGATAGGAGTGTGTCTGTTTTTCCGGGGCCACATCCACGCTGTATGGCGGAGCAGAGGCCGTATGACATTCCGTACAGGCAGGAATATGATTATGTGGCCCACCGGGATGACAGTGGGTACACATATTATCGGAATTGCTTACATAGTAGTAACTGAAATTGTGATATGCGTGGGAATATCCAGGCAGCAGGATAATTCCGGCACCTAACAGCAAAATAAAAATGCATCTGTTTTTCATGGCGTCTCCTCTGAAACGATTCTATAAAAATCTTCAGGAAGTGGTTTTTCAGCGTGGGGTTAGAGTCTCTTTTGGCAGAGGCTATCCCTACATCGGGGTTCCTCTATTCGCATGGCTGGGGCGGCACAGCCGGGGGGACCGGCTTGAAGCCCTGGGTATGCGGATGACAGGTAATGCAGTCCCATCCGTTGAAATGATTGGATAGAGAACCGTCACTGCGCCAGTGGGTTGTCTGGGTATGGCAGACCTGGCAGATGCCGTCGGGGGTCGGGTCCACACCTGTTCCGCTCTCATCGTTTGCCATTGCATTGGGCGAACTGAAGTTTACCTCAGTGCCGTTTACCTCATCTCTGATAAACTGCCCGTACATGAGCTGGGCGTGAAAAGGATTTTCCCATGGGACAAGGGGGAAATTGGTAAAACCGTTCTGGATGGTGATGGTGGTATCAGTAGCCCTGACCACCTTGTTAAAGTAATATTTGCCCTTGTTGTTATAGACAAACAGCAGGCCCCGTTCATTGCCGGTCTTTCTGCTCCATGTGGACGGGTCGCTCCAGTTTGGGTTATTGACCGTCATGCCTGTAATTTCAAAAGTAAATTCTATGCCTTCACGGGTCGCATTATGTACATCGAGATCCACAAGGACAGCGGCAGGGTCCTGTATTCCTCCATTGCTTCCATCAAAATGATTATGCTTGTGCGGGTCGTGGCAGTCCAGACACTGCCTCTCCCAGGTGCCGTACTTTGTGCTGCCAATGACTCCGCTGGAGTGATATGCAACCTCGGGTGCACTCTGGTCACTGTAATTTTTGCCTGTGGCGTTGTTGTGACAGTCCTGGCATGGAGTTCTTGGCCTGGTGCCTGGACCGTTGGGATGGCAGTAGGTACACTGCCATGTCTTACTATACAGTGAACTGTGCAGGGCCAATGCCGGCAGCGGCATGAATGCCACCACGGTAAAGAATACACTGAAGAACAGATACCTTTTTTTCATGCTCCCTCCTTGTACGGTGATATGGAAAAATAACAGCCCTGAATTGAGCGGTTACAGGGCTTGC
>WFRQ01000388.1 GCA_015486425.1 Deltaproteobacteria bacterium
ATTCGTTCAGATATCCAGGGAGGTAAAAAACTCTCAGAGGCCATTTCCGCATGGCCTGCAATCTTTGACAGCCTCTACGTGAACATGGTCCGCGTGGGTGAGATGGGCGGTGTGCTGCCAGGCGTGCTCTCAAGGCTTGGGGATTTCCTGGAGCGCTCCCGGGAGACCAGAAAATTCATAATCAACTCCTCAATCTACCCCTGCATTCTGCTGTTTGTGGGAATACTCTCGGTATTTGTGCTTGTCACCTTTGTTGTTCCCAAGTTCGGCCAGATATTCGAAGACATGAATCAGCCGGTTCCGTTTGCCACTGCAATAATCATTGAGGCCAGTACCTTTGTGCGCCAGTGGTGGTGGGTAATGGCCATTATTCTCACTGCTGCAGGCGTGGGATTCTGGTCATGGATTAAGAGCCCGGACGGCAGGAGCCAGTGGGACCGGATAGTCCTGAAACTCCCTGTGGCAGGCCCTTTTGTGAGAACCGTGCAGATGAGCCGCCTGTTTCGCACTCTTGGCACCCTTCTTGAGAGCGGCGTGCCTATCCTCAAGGGCATATCCCTTGCCGCAGAGGTCATTACCAACTCGGTAATCAGGCGCGCAATGGAGGATGTTTACAAGGGAGTGAGGCAGGGAAGAAGCCTCAGCCACCTTATGAAAAATACCGGTGAATTCCCCTCTCTTGTGGTGCATCTTGTGGCAGTTGGTGAGGAGACAGGGGCACTTGCAAAAATGCTCCTTAAAATTGCCGATGACATGGATGCCAAGATACAGAACGATACCAAGATGTATCTGGCAATGGTTGAGCCGGTTACAATAGTCCTCATGGGCCTTGTTATTGGCGGCATAATCCTCTCCATGCTCATGGCCATATTTGGTATAAATGATATTGCAATGTAAACCGGGAGCATTCCCCGTTTGTCCCGTATCTGCTCATGGGGTACCGCATCTGCTGCGTTGTCGGGGACTCGAAGTACGGGAAGTACGCCTTCGCCCCCTCCGCCTTGCATCTGCAGCACCCCCTGAGCAGATACGTGTATTGTCATGTGAAAAGCGACTTTCCGTTATGGAAATTCATCTTGGACGGGGGTGAGCAATTACACGAATAATGAAAATATTCATTTGCAGATTATCAAATTATGAGCCCAAAGAAGCGGGGAAGCTGGAGCTTCCAGTTTACAGTTCCCGGACTGAAGTTTGGGAACCAGCGTAAAAAGCATGCGTTATTTTCGTATAAAAAATTATAAACAACCTTGCATCAGGGCATCTGTGAGCCTGCCTCTTCTAAATAGCGGTTTCACTCTGATAGAGCTTCTCGTTGTGCTTGTCCTTGTGGGGCTTCTTAGCTCACTGGTATTCGTCTCTGTTGCAGGCGGGCTGCTGAAATCAGAGGAAAAGCGCTTTGTAAACGGTTTTTTCCAGGATATTTCAAGGGCCAGGGCCTCTGCCCTTGGAAGCGGACGGGCCGCAGTTCTTGTAATAGACGGACAGGAGAGACGATACAGCATCAACCGAAAACACTGGAAGGATATCCCTGAAACCCTGCAGGTGGAAGGAGAGGGAATAGCAGATATTTCGGATAACGAGTATGGCATTATTTTCTATCCGGACGGCAGTGCCAGCGGAGGCGAAATTGATATAAAGTGGAACAGCGGCGTGACTGACCGGATAACCGTGGACAAACTCCTTGGAATAATACAGCAGGAGCATATCTCCTGATGAAAACAGAACTGTCCAGAGTTATGCATACAGGCTGGTGCAGGCATTCATGCCTGTTTTCCAGCGCAGGCTTCACCCTGATGGAGGTACTTGTTGCAACTGCCATTACAGGCATAGCCCTCGGTGTGCTGCTTTCAGGTTTTGCCCAGGGACACAGGCAGGCGTTCAGGGGTGACATGGCGAGAAAGGCCGCTGGCGCTGCCGAGGTGGTGCTTCACAAACTGAACAGCGATGAAAACGGTTTCCCCCAGTCTGATGAAGGTGATATAGACGGTTATGAGGGGTGGACCTATCGTATTGAGTCCAGGGAGCTTGTTCTTGACATCACTGAGCCCGGAGGGCTTCCAGGGGAAGATGAAGAGGACAGCGAGGGGGCTTCGGGCATTGAAGTCCCGGAGCTCATGGAGGTATCTTTAAGCATCATACCACCTGACGGTTCGCATCCCTTTATGCTTACCCTGTGGGAAAATGCCGGGGAACAGTGACAGATGGCGTGCGCCCGGTCCAATGAAGCAGGCTTTACCCTGCTGGAACTTCTAATATCCATCACCCTGGTATCAGTAATTATTGTAATACTGTCCATGGCGGTGAGGACCGGTCTCAGGGCCTATGTCAGGGGGCATGAGGCCAACAGGGAGATAGTGGCTGTCTCTGCGGTGCAGGGCCTTCTCGGCAGGCAGCTCATGATGGCCATAAGGCCCGGAATCGGTGATCTGTCAAAATTTTACAGGTTCAATGGTGAGGAAGATGAGCTGATATTTGTAACCACCCACGTACCCATGGGAGCGCAGTCAGGCGGAATATTCCTGGTGGTTTACAGGTTTCAGAAAAGTTCTGACTCCCTGGTGTATGCCCAGCGAATCATCACAGACCCCAGGGATATCAAAAAGGAACTTCCCCGTAGCGTAGCCGCAGATGAAGTGTCTGACCTCAGGGAACAGGGCTGGGATGTTTCCGTGGTCCAGGGCGTTGAGGACGTTTCTTTCTCTTATCTTGCAGAAAAGAGAGATATGGACATGGGCTCAATGGATGACTGGCCCTCTGCCTGGTACAGGGACAGGCTGCTTCCGGCAGCCGTAGGGGCAATCCTTAAATTCCACAACGAGGATTCAGGCAGGGAGCGCACTGTTTCCATGTTTTTTGAAATCCCCCAATGGAAGGGTGCAAACAAGAAACCGGTATTCAGCAAGTGATATTGTGGTTCTATCTTTAAACAAAAGGAAAGTGAATTTTTACAGCGCAGACTATACATCTCCTGACAGTGGCCTTTCATATGGCAGTTTACATTCCGGATCAATGCGCCCGATAAAGCGTAATCCACCCTGTCTTCATCCAGATCCCCTGTTAATGAACCAGTCAGGCACGGTTCTTGTGCTGGTCCTCTGGGTCCTTGCGCTGCTGACTGTCATAGGCGGGTATTATGCAGTAGAGGCCAGAATCAGACGCAATCTTGGCCAGGCCGCATGGAACGAGCTTCAGGGGAGAGAGGCGGTCTATTCCATCCTGCGTCTTTCAGCTCTGAAAATAGCACCTCCCGGAGCAAAGCGTCAGCAGGATGAGGAAAACACAGAACTGGAGGGAGACGTGCGTCTCTATCCGGATTCAACCCCCTACACTGCAACATTCGGAGACAGCCGCATTACATTCAGGCTGCAGGATGAAAGCGGGAAGCTGAGTCTCAACAAGGTGACTCAGCAGCAGTTGGAAAAGGTGTTCAGCGCACTTCTCGGAGAGGATGATCAGCGTGCCCTTGTACTCACGGAAAGCATCCTTGACTGGCGTGATGCAGATAACATAGTGCGTACTGACGGGGCGGAAGACGCCTTTTATGCTGATAAAATACCGCCCTACCAGTCAGCGGACAGGCCCTTTCTTCTGCTTGATGAGCTTCTGCTGGTACGGGGCGTTGACATGCATCTTTTCTACGGCCCGCTTCACTATGTGTCAGAGGAAGATTACGAGGAGACAG
>WFRQ01000389.1 GCA_015486425.1 Deltaproteobacteria bacterium
AGTCTCAGAGCAACAGTACTTTGTGAAAACAGCGTCTCAGGGCCTTTCGGCATTACAGGAGAACACGGATGGTCCATATTTCTGGAAACAGATAATCAGACCATACTTTTCGATACAGGGCAGGGGCAGGGCATTATTTCAAACTCCCTGATGCTTGGAAAAGATATAATGGGCATTGAAGCCATTGTGCTGAGCCATGGTCACTATGACCATACTGGAGGCCTTCCTCAGGTACTTAACCTGACAGGTAAAAAGCCTATTCACTGCCACCCTGATATTTTTCTTGACCGCTGGTGGAGAAAGGATGGCGTGCAGAGGGAAATAGGCCTCAGATACAAGAGGAGCTGGCTTGAAAGTATAGGGGCAGATTTTATGTTCGCCAGGGAATTTACCGAAATTTTTCCCGGAATTTTTATTACCGGTGAGGTCCCGAGAATCACCTCATTTGAGCCACCTGACCCTCATATGAAACTCAGAGACACGGATGGAACCTGGATTCAGGACCCTATTCTTGATGATCTTTCAATGGTGATCGAAACGGCAAAGGGGCTTGTTATTATCCTGGGCTGCGCACATGCAGGCCTCATCAATATACTTGAGCATGTCAACAACATGCTTCCAGGACGAAGCATCTATGCGGTTGTAGGTGGAACCCATTTGGGGTTTGCAGACAGCTCCCAGTTTGATGCCACCCTCGAGGCCCTTGACCGTTTTGACGTTAAACTGCTCGGGGCCTCACACTGCACAGGCCTTGAGAACAGTGCTAAACTTTACGGCGTATTGAAGGAACGTTTTTTCTTCGCCTCAGCAGGGTCTGTGCTTACGGTGAAATAAAAGGGAAATTCGGACACACCTGTATTGATGTGTGCTTTATCAGAACGGCCAGAGCTTCATGTACCATGGCTCCAGAATCCTTCTTACCCGCTCCTCTTCCCTCTGGTCTTCAGTAGATAACGTGGAACTTTCGCTGGCGAGAAGCTCTCTGGCATCATCAACCCACTTGGTATCAGGGTAGAGTGCCAGAAGCAGGTTAAGTCTGTTGACAGACTGCTTCTGCTGATCTGTCCTTGCATACCACCTGGCCACTATAAGTTCATGCTCAGCCAGCAGGTCACGGCCCTCTTTTATCCTCTTTGTTGCCTCATAGGTGAATGGACTGTCAGGATAGCGATTCAGAAGCCTGTCATACGTATCGATCATGCGGTGGGTATTTTCCTGATCCCTGTCCGCAGTATCCATAAGCTCGTAGTAACAGGAACCTTCCATGAAGATTACGTAGGGGATGGCCTCATTATTGGGATGGAGCTTTTCAAACTCCTGGTACAGGGGTATGGCCTCTTCGTACAGCAGCTTGTAATACTTGCAGTCTGCCAGGCGCAGCTCGGCAAGTGTAGCCTGCGGACTGAAAGGATACCTGTCCCTGACCTGCTGAAACAGCTCTTCTGCAAGAAGATAACGGCCATTGTTAAAATATTCCATTGCATCCCGGGTCATCTCAATTTCATCACCCGAGGTATTCACTTCAACAGGCGCAGGTTCAAACATATTGCCGAAAAATGATGAACAGCCGCCTGTGAGCAGCACTGTACTCACCAGCAGGACTGCCCATAGATTCCTGTACTGATCAACAGGATTCATGCTGTTCATGCCTGTCCCCTGGACAGATCTACAGAATGTGCGGCAATGGCCCCGTCTGCAACAGCAGTTACAATCTGGAGCAGGACTTTTTCCCTGCAGTCCCCGGCAGCCCATATTGACGTTGCTGAGGTTTTCATCTCATCATCAGTCCTTATGAAGCCCCACTGATTCATGTCAACCGTTCCTCTCAGGAATTCGGTATTGGGGTGTATGCCTACAAATATAAAAACGCCTTCAACTGCCAGTGTACTCTTTTCACCGGTTTTACGATTAAGCAGCGACAGGGATTCCACCTTGTCCGAGCCGTTTATTGATTCAACCACCGTATCCCAGGCAAAATCTATTTTGGGATTGTCAATTGCCTGTTCCTGGAGAAGTTTTATGGCTCTAAGCTCATCCCGGCGATGGATAAGTGTAACCTTGCTGGCAAACTTGGTGAGAAAAACAGCCTCCTGAACCGCTGTATCACCTCCACCAACCACTGCCACATGGGCATTATTGAAAAAAGGTCCGTCACAGGTGGCACAGTAGGATACTCCTCTTCCCACAAGTTCTTCCTCTCCAGGCACTCCGAGCTGATTATGAGAGGCACCGGTAGCAATTATCAGGCTGGCAGCCTCAAGAATCTCTCCTCCTGACAGCTCCACCTTTACAGACTCCCCCTTTTTTTCAGGAGGATGAACAGCGGTAATCTCGCCATTTTTTTCTTCAAGCCCGAACCGTCTGGCCTGGGCAAGCATCCTGTCAATGAGTTCGTACCCGGCAATACCCTGAGGAAATCCTGGATAGTTGTCCACCTTGTCGGTAATCAGTACCTGTCCTCCAGGACTGACCTTTTCCAGCATCAGCGTGGGAATTCTTGCCCTGCAGGCATAAAGGGCCGCGGCCAGGCCGGCAGGCCCTCCTCCTGCTATTATGAGATTTTCTGACTTCATGATATTTATTTACACATAGGTTGAGCGATTGCCGAAGTTGCCACATATCTGCGAAAGAGGCTTTCCTGTATAGCAGGCTCTGAAGAAGCCCAATGACAAAGGATATATGGTGAATCCGGTAATCCCCAAGGGTTTCAAAATTGGAAAACTAAATGTAACTCCTTTTCATTTCGTTGAAAAATTTCCCACATTTTGAAACGCTCAACTGAAATTGCAGTTGAATTTTATGGAAGGCTGCCAGCGAGGCAGAACATGGTTCAGCCGGGCAGTATCAGATTACCTTGGAAAGGGCTGTTTCAATCATTGCCTTGCCGACAGCTCCGGTTATCTGATCCACTACATTGCCATTATGAAACAGAATCAGGGTGGGTATGGCTCTGATACCATATTTACCAGGAGTCCCAGGGTTTTCATCAACATTCATCTTGGCAATGGTAAGCTTTCCATCATATTCTGATGCAAGTTCGTCAATCATGGGAGCAATGGCCCTGCAGGGGCCGCACCATGCTGCCCAGAAATCCACCAGAACCGGCATTTCAGCCTTGAGTACCGCAGTATCAAAATCCGCATCAGTTACATGAATAACCTTGTCATCCGCCATTATTTTTCTCCTTAAATTTTCATTTTACTTAGCCCGACCGGTGCAGCGCCCGCGGGCATGAAAAGTACAAGCATCAGCTCGTTGCATTTATATGGCAAGCCATCCGGCAGGAAAACCATGCCCTCTGCCATGAAAACTTACCGATAACCGCATGTATTTTCACCATAATTATCTGTCTATTTAATGCCTGCCCATAAAAATTCCGTATTAGAGAGCAGGAAACCTGCTTTAAGCAATTGTTCGGAT
>WFRQ01000390.1 GCA_015486425.1 Deltaproteobacteria bacterium
ACACTCCATGTACCTCTGCCCAGAAATTGCTGAAGCTGATATTTGCCGATTGTTTTCACCTGTTCCTCGCAAACAGACGCTGAGCATAGGTCTCCGGCAAGCCCAGTTCCAGTATTCTGCGGACAACATCTTCCACCGGGTAATCACAGAAACGCACTTCCAGCTCCCGTGAACCAGGATCCCATATAAGGTACTTTGCCCTGTAATCTCCGTCTCTGGGCTGTCCAACAGAGCCTGCATTTATGAGATGTTTTGCATCAGGATTCAGAAATATCTTTCCCTGCCCAAGTGGAAGGGAAACAATCTCCTTTCCCTTGGGTAACTGATAATGTGCCAGTTCATGGGTGTGGCCAACAATGACCATATCCTGTTTCATGGAAGACAAAACCCTTGCGATTCCTCTGCGTGGGACCATAAACAGATAAGTTTTAAACGAGGCTGGTGGGAAACCGTGTACCAGAAAAGCGCCTGCCCGCTCCATGGTTAATGGCAGCCTGTCAAGGAATTCAAGACTGGCATCACTCAGAAGTCTTCTGGTAATGGTCAGTACCGGCTGAACATAAGGATTAAAGTATTTATCAGCCGCAATATTGTTTATGGCATAGTCATGATTACCCATGATGGATTCTATACCCACTGACCTGGCAAGGGAGACTACCTCTTCGGGATTAGGGCCATAACCCACAATATCCCCGGTGGACAGCAGTACATCTACCTTCATGGCCTCAGCATCCCTGAGGCAGGCCTCAAAGGCCTGAAGATTGGCATGTATGTCAGAAAAAATCGCTATTTTCATATGAAAAAAGACCGTAGGCGCCGAATATCTTTCACTCCTGCCACTATCTGTCTATCACCTCAAAGAACCATCCCTGCAGCAGTGCACCGATCAGTATATAAAACGACAGCACCAGGGTAAAGGTCAGCCCGAAATAATCGATCATCATGGGGAGAAGGGGGATTTTAATAGTTCTGGAGGCAAAAAATATCACAATGAATCTGTCCGGCATCCCGTGCTTCCGTAAGTCTTCAAGCAATGGATACCATGCATACATGGGCCCATGACTGATGACTCCGGCTGCCAGCGCCCACAGCCAACCCTTGAAACCGCTTTCCTGTCCGATATGCTTGGCCATCTGTCTGGGCTGCAAAAAATAGTTCAGCAGGGCAGTAAATAGAATGACAACGACAAAAACAGGAATAATTCTCACCAGGATCTGGCCGCTTTTCAGCATAGCCCGACACACCAATGGACTGTTGATAAGAAAAATCACGATATAGAGGGCAAAAACAACAAGGAAAAAGTATTTGCCGCGCAAGGTAAAAGGCCTTTCCTGTTGTTTCTTCATGGCAGCGCCTGCATGGTCAGCGTTGTCAAAACAGCAATGAGCACAGTAAAGATAAAGGAGAGGATATTCCTGTACAGTGTGAAGCGGCCTCCGAACACCTCAATCTCTGCTGGAAGCTGAACAAATCCCAGTGTCACCCAGGAAAGAATGAAGGCTGTTACGGCATAGAGTGATATTCCCTGGTGAAGCAGCTCTCCTCCGATCAGGTAACTTACTATGGGGTTTCCGGCTGCCACTGCACCAGTGAGCGTGCCTGTAAGGGTATCGATCAGGGGATTTCCCTGAAACAGAGAGGCGAGCATACTGGGCGTTACTGTTACCTGGAAAAGCCCGACCAGGCCGATAACGCCTATCAGCAGTGGCGTCATGGACAAAAATGAAAGAGCGCTTTTTTGTAATACCTTGCGGAAAGCAGGACGCTGTCCGGATTGTTTCCTGCTTCCATCTGTTTTGTTCATTTTTCTAACTTTATTAAACCTTGAGGGAATGGAATGGGGTCAAGTCGTTGTTTGACTCTTGCGTGGTTTTTTCTTATTTTTTCGAGTTTTCAGCCGGACCGTAATCCTGCTTAAGAAACTTTTCTGTGCGCATACAATGCTCATCGAACCGTAACTTACAAGGCCAAATAGTTGGGCAGCTATGCTTTCCGGTCGGCAGAGATATTTTCTTTTCTCCTGCTCTGATTCATAACGTGATACCAGGTATCGGGGTATTCGATATGCAATGGCCTGGCAATGTAATTACGAGTACATCACGAAAAAAGAGTCAAACAAGGACTTGCCCCCTTTTCCTTAATAGCTCAAAGCTGAAAGCTCAAGGCTCAAAGTAAAAGAAACTCTTATTTGCTGGTGCCCAAACTCCGGTTTGGGTACCCTCTGGTCTGAAGCTCCTGCTTCTTTCCTTATTGATACCGGAGGGGGGGGCGATAACCTGTTCGTGTTTGGAAGCTGGAACTGCCGATTGTACGTTCTCAAACTGAAGTTTGGGAACCAGCGGGTAAAAAGAATCAAACAAAGACTTGACCCCTTTTCCTTTTTGACCCTAAGCTCAGCCTCGTTGGCCTCGATCTTAGAAATGCAGCGCTCTGCTTCCTTTGCCCAAAGACGATCGATGTCCTCGTCTGCATGCAGGTTGAGGCAATGTACTGCTTACCTCCTATCGCTTCCTTGCGCAGCGCAGGCACTTGCGCCGCGTGTCAGACCCGACCGTTGCCAGCCACGCCCTTGCGATTCGGATTGTCTTCCCCCTGGTCGGGGTGACGGCTGCGTGATGCAGGCTGGGTTTGCCCGCCATGTCGGGTAAACAACAAAAAAAGCGGCCATGAGGCCGCTTTTTTTGCTGTTTGATAATGGCAAATATCTTACTTCTTATGAGAAGCCCTCATTTCAGCAGCAAGCTCCTTGATATGACCAAGGTCCTTGGTCATCATGGCCCAGCCGTACCAGTAGGCATAGTCAGGATTTACATGGAAGAAACCCTGGTATGCACGCATACGGTGCTTCATGTACATCTGGAAAAGGACCTGCTCGATATATGCAGTTCCTCCAGGAAGCTCCTTGTAGCTTTCAGAACCGGCTGCGCTGTTATAGTCTGTCCTCATGAAATAGAGGAAATCAGGATAGGCAAAGGGCTGGTCAGCACGCTTCTTGAGGATGCCGTCCTTATACAGGCCTGCAACAATCTCAATGCCCTGAGCAAGAAGCCTGTCTGTCTTCTGCATCATGGAATCACCCATGTCAAGCT
>WFRQ01000391.1 GCA_015486425.1 Deltaproteobacteria bacterium
GCATCTCATCTTCAGGCCATCCTGAGCTGAACTTCAATCACAAAATCCTCAACGTAGCCCGGCTACGCCTGCGGTTTTGCTCAATCAGTTCAACTCAGCCTGACCTAAATCTGAGCGCGCTATCATCCAACTTATTTTTGGACAGCCCCTTAAGATGAGGCCCAACTGGTTCCCAAGCTCTGATTTGAGAACGGAACTTTTGGAAGCTCCTGCTTCCTGGAAAAAATTTCATTCTGTCAATTTGCAGGATAGTAATAGAAAAGGGTATCTGCTCAGGGGGTGCTGCAGATGCAAGGCGGAGGGGACGAAGGCGTACTTCCCGTACTTCGAGTCCCCGACAACGCAGCAGAAGCGGTGCCCCCTGAGCAGATACGATTATGAACCGCCTTTGTCGTGACCCCTGATGTTGTACTGTTCAGTTGCTACAGCACCTTTATGAGCAAAAGTGCAGGCTATAGCTCATTGCATTTCCGTGATAATTTATAGACATAGACAATGGTTCATGAATACGTTATAATTTTTTAAAAAGTTGGCTTCCCTGCTGTGTTGGTGCTCGATTAGTAGTTTGTTGAGCCAACATCCCGTACAAGGGAGTCTTTTTTCTGTGAAAGTGGGACGGGGAAAACAGCCCTATCCAGCGGAAGCGGAGTTGACACCCACCTGAGTTTCTCAGGTTCAATAAGCGCTGATCGACACGGCATGGTGGGGATTTTAGGCTGTAACCCCGTCTGGGTCTGAATATAACCTGAATCAAACGATTTTTTAGTCTGCTTTGCGCCAATCTATGATTGCCAAAGCTTTTAAAGGTGCTGAACATGCCACATTGTATGTCCGCACTTTTTGAAAATCTTTTTATAAATGTTTGGTGTATGGCTTCACAAAAAGTTATTTAATTTTTGTGTAAGTAACGGATGTGTGTAGTACAGGGGATAGCGAGAAAAGATTCAACAGAGATATAACTCTGTTTTCAGGGCCTTAGGTTTTGAGGAACCAGGCTGATATTTGCAGTGACTATTTCAAATTGTGTAAAAGGGGCTTAATTTCTCAGGCATTGCCCGGAGTTAGCTGATGATAGGTCCCTGCCTGTGAAATATTCACTATGGGTTCCGTATGAAATGGTAAATGCTGTCGGAACCTTACAGGACAACGTGATGGGCCACTGCCTGTCCATCCTCCATATGTTCCGGTTTTCCAGCCGAAGCATCACCTGAGCATTTTTTTCTCTTTTCCTCGTTTTTCACATCGTTTGATTCCGTAATACAGGGCATTCCATGTTTGATGGATGACCTTACAATCTGATGGGGTGTGGCTGCTTAAACAAGGAGATGCCACACATTATGAATATTGTAACTATTTCTATTGTTGCTGCCGCGGCTGTGGCGGGAATTATTATAGGTGCGCTGGCAGTATCCAGAAAGGACCGGAAGAGTTCACAGGAACTGCAGGCGGAGCTTGACTCTCGCAGAAAAGAAGCAGAGGCAGAAGCCACCAGGATACTGAAAGAGGCCAGGGTCAGCGCTCAGGAAGAGGCTCTTCGTCTGAAGAAGGAGGCTGAAGACAGTGTCTCACAACGGAAAAGCGATCTGCATCAGCAGGAAATGCGGCTGCTCAAACGTGAGCAGAAGATTGACAAGAAGAAGGAGCTTATTGATCAGAAGGAGGTAGAACTCCTTGAAAAGGAGAAGAGGCTTCAGAAAAGGGCCTCACGTCTTGATAACAAGGAGAAGGAGATTGCCTCCATAATAAAAAAACAGACGGCTCTGCTTGAAAAGATTTCCGGCATGTCAGAGAGTGAGGCAAGAGAACAGTTGCTTCGCAGTTTTGAAGAGGAAGTCAGGCAGGAAGCGGCCACCATGCTCAGAAAGATCGAGGCAGAGACCCGTGAAAGGGCTGACAAGAAGGCCAAGGAGATACTCTCTATCGCAATAGCGAGATATGCCGGGGAGTATGTAGCTGAAAGGACAGTATCTGTGGTCCCTCTGCCCAATGATGAGATGAAGGGAAGAATAATAGGCAGGGAGGGGCGCAATATCCGGGCCATAGAGGCAGCCACGGGAATAGATCTTATAATAGACGATACGCCTGAGGCAGTCCTGCTGTCAGGCTTTAATCCTGTAAGGCGTGAGGTGGCCAGGGTTGCGTTGGAGCGTCTGGTGCTGGATGGCAGGATTCACCCCGCACGGATTGAAGAGGTGGTGAGAAAGGTTGAGAAGGAGATTGATACCTCCATCCGCGAGGCAGGTGAACAGGCGACCTTTGATGTAGGGGTTTATGGAATTCACCCGGAATTGATCAAGCTGCTCGGCAAGCTGAAGTTCAGGACAAGCTATTCACAGAATGTCCTTCAGCATTCTCTTGAGGTAGCATTTCTCTGCGGTGTGATGGCAGCCGAACTGGGGCTTGATGTGAAAAAGGCCAAGAGAATCGGGCTCCTTCATGATATAGGAAAGGCCGTAGACCATGAGGTCGAAGGTTCACATGCCATTATAGGGGCTGATCTGGCCAAGAAGTATGGTGAGTCAAAGGATATTGTTCACGCAATAGCTGCACATCACGAAGATATTAAACCCGAGACAGTTATGGCTGTTCTGGTGCAGGCCGCAGACGCGCTTTCAGGCGCCAGACCCGGTGCCAGGCGTGAGATGCTTGAAACATATGTAAAGCGTCTTGAGGACCTGGAGCGGATTGCTACGTCATTCAAGGGGGTTCAGAAGTCCTATGCCATCCAGGCAGGCCGAGAGATCCGGATCGCTGTGAGCAGCGACAAGGTAACTGACGCCGAGGCAAGCCTCATGTGCAGGGATATTGCCAAGAAGATAGAGAGTGAACTCAGTTACCCTGGTCAGATAAAGATTATAGTTATCAGGGAAACACGGGCAGTTGAGTATGCAAAATAGTCAAATTGGTGGCGTTTGGGAGTATTGTCCGTCTATCCTGTACATAACGTAACGCGACTGTGCAGCTTTTTATCCGGCAATACCGTCTGAATGAGTATTTTCATAGCCTGATGTGGAAAAGGAGAAAATACCTGAATTGAGCCATTCCCGGGTTGGGATGCTCACCTCAGGAGGTATTTAAATGGAACAGGATATTCAGAAATCACTGGATCTTATCAGCCGTGGTGCTGTTGATATAATTGATATGGGAGAGCTTGAGAAAAAGCTCAGGAAGGCTGTGGATAAGAACAGGCCGCTGAGGATAAAAGCAGGTTTTGACCCTACTGCACCTGACCTGCATCTGGGCCATACAGTGCTGATCCAGAAGATGAAGCACTTCCAGCAGCTCGGCCACCAGGTAATATTTCTTATCGGTGATTTCACCGGCCTCATAGGAGATCCTACTGGTAAATCAGAGACACGTCCGCCCCTGACCCCAGAGCAGGTCCAGCAGAACGCTGCCACCTACAAGGAGCAGATATTCAAGATACTGGATGAGGCCATGACGGAGATAGCCTTTAACAGTGTCTGGATGAATGATATGAAATCTATAGACATGATTCGTCTCTGTGCAAAGCATACTGTGGCAAGGATGCTGGAGCGCGATGATTTTAAAAAACGTTTTCATGCCCAGAAGCCCATAGCCATTCATGAATTTCTGTATCCACTTATTCAGGGATATGATTCGGTGGCGCTCAAGGCCGATGTGGAGCTTGGAGGCACTGATCAGACATTTAATCTTCTTGTAGGCCGTCATATGCAGAAGGAATATGGACAGACGCCGCAGACTGTAATCACAATGCCGCTGCTGGAAGGCCTGGACGGCGTGAACAAGATGAGCAAGTCCCTTGGGAACTATGTGGGCATTACTGATGATCCTGGCAGCATGTTTGGAAAGCTCATGTCTGTGTCTGATGACCTTATGTTCCGGTATTACGAGCTTTTGAGCAGTCTTGAGATGGATGATATTGCCAGGCTTAAAGAGGAAATGCAGTCTGGGGCTGTTCATCCGCGTGATGTCAAGGTGAAGCTTGCCATGGAACTGGTGGAGCGTTTCCATGGAAAGGAAGCTGCTAAAAAGGCAAAAGAGGGTTTTGATGCCCAGTTCAGGCGGGGCGAGGTGCCGGATGACATTCCTGAGTTCAGACCAGGTGCCGATATGGACAGGAATGCCCTGTTCCTGCCAAGGGTTCTGAAGGAAGCAGGACTGGTTAAGAGCGCTTCAGAGGCAAGACGGCTTATAAAGCAGGGCGCTGTGACTGTAGATGGAGAAAAGGTGTCTTCGGACGAGTTAGCTGTTGGCTCGTCAGGTTGTGTAATCAAGGTTGGAAAGAGAAGATTTCTCAGGATTACCTGATTGTTAATACAGGGAATATAAATATGATGCATAAAGAAATATCAGCTCGTTATTTTGAAGAGGCAAAAAAGGTAATACCAGGCGGTGTAAACAGTCCGGTAAGGGCATGTCAGTCTGTTGGCTGCGATCCGATATTCGTGGAGCAGGGTTCCGGATGCTACATCGAGGATGTGGATGGCAACAGTTATATAGACTATGTGTGTTCATGGGGGCCAATGATAACCGGCCACTGTCACCCGGAAATAAATGCCGCAGTTGCAGCAGCCCTTGAATCAGGTACCAGTTTCGGTATTCCCACATGGCATGAGGTAGAGCTGGCACAACTTATATGTGAGTGCGTACCCTCAGTGGATATGGTTCGGCTGGTTAACTCAGGCACTGAGGCCACCATGAGCGCCATAAGACTCGCCAGGGGGTATACAGGCCGTGACAAGATCATCAAGTTTGATGGCTGCTATCACGGACATGCGGATTCATTCCTGGTGAAGGCAGGTTCCGGTGTTGCCACCCTTGGTATTCCCGGCAGCCCTGGTGTTCCGGAAGAGATTGTTGCAAACACTATATCCGTGCCGTTTAATGATATTGATGCATTAAGGGATGTGGTTCAGCGGGACGGGGAAAATATCGCAGCAGTGATCATGGAGCCTGTGCCGGCAAATATGGGTGTGGTGCTTCCTGTGGAGGGTTATCTTGAGGCGGTACGGGAACTGACTGCCAGCCATGACATCGTGCTCATTTTTGACGAAGTGATAACAGGTTTCAGGCTGGGGCTTGGTGGTGCCCAGGAATTTTTTGGAATAACTCCTGATCTCACTACCATGGGCAAGATTATTGGCGGAGGCCTGCCAGTTGGCGCCTATGGAGGAAAGAGGGAGATAATGGAACAGATTGCGCCTGCAGGCCCTGTATATCAGGCAGGCACTCTTTCAGGTAATCCTCTGGCCACAGCGGCAGGAATCGCAGCCCTTGAAATACTTTCCCGTCCTGGAACATATGAGTCGCTGGAGCAGAAGGGCAATGCACTTGCCAGTGGTTATATTGAACTGGCAAAAAAATATGGTATTGAATGCCAGGTGCAGAATATAGGCTCCATGCTTACTGCTTTTTTTGGTCAGAAAGGGGATGTTAAAAATTTTGCATCTGCACTGACATCAAATACCGACCAATATGGCCGATTTTTCAGGGGAATGCTGGAAAATGGTGTGTATGTAGCGCCCTCTCAGTTTGAAGCGGCAATGGTCTCCATAGCACACTCCTGGGATGATATTGATGAAACTCTGGAAGTTGCCGAATCGGTCTTTAAAAGTCTTGCATAATGATTCATAATATGCTATCTGATATAGCCAACTGAATGGAGCTTCATTTTTTGTGCGGCTCTATCAGTGGAAGGTCCGCAGATAGCCAAAAATTTGTTTTGGTCAGGTAGTTAGCCAGGGAAGCAGTGTCAAAATATTTACTGATTACCTGCTTCGGATTAGCCTGTCGGGCACAGAATTCGTGTACGGCTGGGTTTTTGTTACTAAGGTTTAAGCCTGAAGGAGAGAGGGACGGTCAATATTATCCAGATTTTATGCTGTCAATAGTGTCATTCAGCATATAAGTTGTATTATATTGATGGTGATTAAGTTTGGGGGGTGTTTTTGCGACACTCTCTTAATAATTTGAAAAAAGGGGTACACACGTGTAAGGTGGCCAGCGTGGTGAGTGCTCCTGTCACAAAAGTAATCAGGTCCTTGTCGAATTCTTTTTGCGGGCTTATTTAAAGGACTGTCAGGGGCAGTAGCTATTTATTGTCAGCTCCACTGGCAAGGGTGATTTATAGAGTTTGTCGTAAGGAGGCTAAGTAGCCATGGAACATCCGTTACTTTTTTTAACTCTTCTGTTGGATGCTATTGGACTGCCTGCACATGGGGGGGATTCAGCGCTGGCGCAGATAATTGCACCGCATATGCAGTACAGTTTTCTGGCAATGGCCATTTGTCTTATTCTTGCCAAGATGGCAACGCGTAATATGCAGATGGTCCCCAGAGGCGTCCAGAACGTCATGGAGATGTATGTGGAGGGTTTGGAAGATTTTGTTACTGAGCAGGTGGGGAGCAGGGAAAAGGCCTTGATTATTTATCCCATGGTGGCCACATTTGGATTCCTTATATTTATATCCAATTATATGGGGTTGATTCCGGGTTTCATGTCTCCTACAGCTAATTTGAATGTTACTCTCGGCTGCACAATGATTGCCATTGTCACGTACCACGCCCTGGGTATAAGATTTCACGGTGCAAAGTACATAAAGCACTTTATGGGGCCTATTAAGGTTATGGCGCCATTCTTTCTGATTGTTGAGACATTCAGTCACGCAGGGCGTATCGCATCGCTCTCTATTCGTCTTTTTGGTAATATGATGTCCAAGGAAATGCTTCTTGGGCTGCTCTTTACAATGGCTGGACCATATTTGGCACCACTGCCAATTATGCTCTTAGGTGTTTTGGTTTGTTTGCTGCAGGCTTTCATTTTTGTAGTATTGCCCGTGACTTATTGCGCAGAGGCAATGGGAGATGCACATTAAATTTTAGGATAATTATAAAAAGGAGGAGTTTGATGAAAAGGAAAAGCTTAATTATTTCTGGACTTAGTGTACTGTTTGTTCTGGCAATGAGCGCTGTAGCTCTTGCCGCTGGAGAGGGAGGAGCTGGAGTTGACACATCCCTGATTATGGCAGCTTCACTGGTTGCAGCCGGTCTGGCAGTTGGTGGTGCTGGTGGCGGATGTGGCGCTGGTATGGGTAATTGTGCCCGCGGTCTTCTTGAGAGTACTGCCAGGAACCCTGAATTGGCTGGTAAGTTGACAGTTTCCATGTTCATTACCTTTGCTCTGATTGAAACATTCACGATTTACGCACTGGTTATTGGTCTGATTGCACTTTATGCCAATCCTTTCCTGGGATAAATCAAGAAAAATTTCGCAGCTGCCTTCGTCTTTCAGCGAGGCAGCTGCTATAAAAAATTGCTGAAATAATTTTATGAGAAGCGGTGGAAGCAATCACCGCTTTTTTTGTTGTCTTGATGAAACCGGAAACCAAGGAATATCTGCATCAGACCATTCGCCAGTTAGGTCGTGTGTCATACATGGCGTCAGCCATGGTGTTTTCGACTTTTGCCGGTGTCTGGTTTGGATACTGGCTGGACAAGGATGTATTTCACGGCAAAACACATCCCTGGATGACGATTATCTTTTTCTTTTTTGGTCTGGCTGGAGGTATCAGAAATCTTTTTGTGCTTGGCGGCAGGATGAAAAAGGATGAGGAGCGGCATTCCCGGGCACAGAAAGGTACTGATTCTAAGTAAGTAATGTTAATCTGGCAGGGCGATATAGATAAGGGGCTTGTCAAACGCTTCATGTTGGCCTGCTGGGCCATGCTGGCAGTGGAGGTGGCCGCAGCCAACATCTGGGCCAGTCCCGAAGTGGTAAAAGGCGTACTGCTCGGTGGTGTTCTCGCCAATCTGAATATTATTGGCACATTCAGAGATACCACCAGGATGGTCAAGCTCAAGACGGCCATTGTATATTATATTGGCGTTTTTGCCAGGCTTGCTGTTGCCGGTCTAATCGTATATACATTCCTCAAGAAATTCCCAGGGTCATTTTCTGTCATAGGAATTTTAATTGGTGTTTCCACTGTGCCGCTGGCCTATTTTATCCTGGTTTTTCAGATAATGCTCACAAGGCGCAGGTTGGAAAAGTAATAGTTCGCGGAAGCGTCCCTCCTATTGGTACTGTTCGTAGTGCTCTCCATGTAAGGCAGCTCGATTCTAAGATGCAGGATGTCTCAAGTCCTGTGTGATGTTTTTCATGTAAGGGCCTGTAACAGAATTTTTATCTTCAGCCATTTCCCCAGGTGTTCCCTGGAAAATTATATCTCCCCCATTCCTGTCCGCTCCTGGCCCCAGTTCGATTACATAGTCTGCTGCTGATACAGCACGTATGTCATGTTCCACCATAATGACAGTGTGCCCCTGTGAAATAAGGTCATGAAATATATCCATGATGATATTGACGTCCTCAGGATGGAGCCCTGAGGTAGGTTCATCAAGGATATATAGAGCGGCTTGTGTAGTTTTGCGCGCAAGTTCCCTTGCAAGTTTCAGCCTCTGTGCTTCACCGCCTGAAAGGGTGCTTGTATGCTGCCCCATTTTCAGATAGGCAAGGCCGGTACGCTCCAGCCATTCAAGTGGCCTGACAATAGTGGATATGGTTGAAAACAGATTAATTGCCTCTGATATTGTCATATCAAGGACATCTGCTATTGAGGCATGTCTGTAATGTATGGAAAGGGTATCCCTGTTATATCGTCTTCCATTACATACATTACATTGAGATTCAACAGGCGGCAGGAATTTCAGGTCTGTGAGAATTGTACCTCTTCCCTTGCAGGTTTCGCAGCGGCCTCCTTTTTTGGACAGGCTGAACCAGCCTGCTGAAAGGCCGCGCTTTCTTGCCTCAGGCGTCCTTGCAAACAGGTTTCGGATATGCGTAAAAACCCCCATCCAGGTTGCGGGAATGGAGGTGATGGAGCCGGAAACCGGGGACTGGTCCATTAGAAAGGCACAGGGAAGCATACTTCCATCGGATGTGGTTATATGCTCATTGCCGTGGTTACCAGCTTCTTTATGCTGGTCTGTTTCTGAAAGTGTTCTGACAATTTCTGAAACAAGACTGCTCTTTCCTGACCCGGATAGACCTGCGATGCAGGTGAGGCGCTCAAGAGGAATGGAGATCGATATGTCCTTCAGGTTGTTGGTCTGCATTCCGCTGAATTTTATCCACCTCGAGGGAGCTGGCGGCATTTCCCCCCTGTTCAAGTGTTTTTTCCCTGAAAGCCACGGCCCTGATATGGTAGCAGTACCTGATTGCTTCATTTCTGCAGGTGAACCTGAAAATATAAGTTGTCCACCTTCTCTTCCTGCTCCAGGTCCAAGTTCAATAATATGATCCGCTCTGTCCATGAACCATGTATCATGCTCTATAATTATTACGGTATTTCCTGCCTCCCGCAGACTCAGTATATGTTGCCATAATAACTCATGTTCCGCAGGATGAAGGCCTGTGGAGGGTTCGTCCAGGATGTAGAGCACGCCTGACATGCTTCGTGAGAGCTGTTCTCCAAGCCTTAAACGCTGCAGTTCTCCGGCTGAAAGAGTATCAGCCCTGCGGTTCAACTTGATATAGCCCAGTCCCATGTTCACAACAGGGAGAATTTTTGATCTTATGTTTTCCATGATGCGATGTGCAGCAGCCGCACGCCCGTGGATCAGAGCCGCCGTATCTTTTTCCATTTTGCTCAGGCCCTGGTCAAGCCACCTGTTCAGCTCATCCACTGTGAGCTGAAATACGGCGTCCCATCGCTTCTGGTTAACCTCCACTGCAGAAATGAATTCGCGCATTTCCTCTGCATCCATCCATGCAGGAAGCTGTTTTTCTATCTGTTCATTAGAGCAGTATTCCAACATGGAAAAGTGTGCGGGTTTCAGCTCTGGAAAGCGCTTCATACAGTGAGCGCAGAGCAGGTGTTCTGTAAAGGTCAGTATAAATGAGCTTTCTTTTTTACTGCCTTTGGGCATAATTTCAGCTTTCATAATCCCGTTTCCCGCCTTGAGCGCCAGTAGTGAGGAATCATTGACACGGGGAGCAACGCCGGGCTTTGTTACAATTCTGTCAACTATCAGTCGGGCATCCTGAATCTCTGATGGCAGATCCTGTGGTTGATCCGCGTAAAACAGGGAGCCGTTTATCAAGACCCTTAAAAAACCCTGTTCACGCACGGTACGCAGAGCCTCGGCCAATGGCATTGACTGGAACAGGTGTGTAACCGGGGCCATTATTATGAGCCTGCTTCCCTCAGGATATCTGATCAATGCATCCACTATCTGGTCTATGGTCATGGCATCCAATGGAGCATCGCATGAAGGACATGAGGGGGTGCCCGCAGCCGCGTAGAGCACTCGGAGTAATGATTTTATGCTTGTGAGTGTAGCAACTGTTGAGAGGTGGTGGCTGCGAGGCCTCTTTTGAAACAGAGCAACAGGGGGTGGTAGATGATTGATGGCATCTGCATCAGGCCGGTCCCACAGTTTTA
>WFRQ01000392.1 GCA_015486425.1 Deltaproteobacteria bacterium
ACCATCCTCTCCATGCGCCCTGAACTGCTTCTGCTCGATGAACCAACCGCAGGGCTTGCACCAGAGACTTCAGCAAGGCTTCTTGAAATACTTCTGGCATATCCAGCCAGAGCAATTTTGATTATTTCACACGACATGACATTTATTAAGGGAATTTCAGGTACAAGGATGGTTCTCAACAGGGGCAGGCTGACCCCCGCGGTTTAACCCTGATTACACTGAATTTTTGGGGAGCATTCCCCGTTTGTCTCAATATCATAACGTGCTGTTCAGAGTTCATCATGTGCTTCTGGCTTCACATGAGGAACAGCCTTAAGTACCTTGATGAAATCTTCTCTTTTACCCATGCTTGCTTCTTTTTCCAGATAATCCTGAGTAAGTAATGCTGAGAGTTTTTCTGCCGCTGCAGTAACCAAAAACTGATTTATAGAAACTCCATCTGCCTTTGCTTGTTCTTTAATTGTTTTATGAAGTGATTTTGGAAGCCGTAATGTTAATGTGCTACCCATTTTTTTACACCTCCTCTATCTTTTTGAGAAAATTTTTGGGTGTAATAGCTTCAATTCCAAACTTTCGAATATTGGAAAAATCTTTCAAGTTATAGGGTATCTGCTCAGGGGGTACCGCATCTGCTGCGTTGTCGGGGGCTCGAAGTACGGGAAGTACGACTTCGCCCCCTCCGCCTTGCATATGCAGCACCCTCTGAGCAGATACGTGTCAAGAAAAAATGTTGTGTGAAAAGCGACTTTCCGTTTTCGGAATTCATCCTTGAGGGGGACAGTTACGATATTTGTGTTGATTACTACCGTAACCATGGTTTCTTATTTAATGCTGCCTTACCCAAATATCAATCATTGCGTGGAAGATTATTGGTGCCGAAAAAGAAAGTTTGTGGAAAATGTTCTGTCCGCGGTTGTGAGGGCCAATTAATGGGGTTTCCGGAAAAAATCACCGGCATTACTGACCTTTCTCATGCCTTTGCCTCTGCATACATACAATCAGGGGAATTGGCAGTTGACTGCACTGCTGGAAATGGTCTGGACACTCTTTTCCTGCTGAAAAAGAGCGCCCCGGATGGTTTTGTGTTTGCCTTTGATATCCAGCAGGATGCCCTGGACCGGACAAGGACACTGCTTGAAAATGCAGGCATACCCTCTTGCCGTTTCCGGCTTGTTCACGACTGTCACAGCAGACTTGGTTCGTATGTGAAACAGGAGATTGCTGTCTGCATGTTCAATCTCGGTTTTCTGCCAGGAGGCTCACGGGATATTACCACCACACCGGCAAGGGTGATCGCAGCCCTGGAATCGGCCATTACACTTTTGAAGAAATTCGGGGTTATAGTGATAGTGATGTATCCGGGACATGAGCAGGGTCGTGAGGAAGAGCAGACCCTTCTGAATCACGTGCAAGGCATTGATGAACGTCTGTGCAGGGTGATGCACATCAGGAACATGAACACCCTGAAGACTTCCCCTTCAATCCTGGTGATACAGAAACTTCGCGCCTGAAGCACTCTGTCTGATGCACAAAGGCGGCACTTTGTATACCTTTTCCCATATTTTTCCATTCCTCTTTCGTAACTACTCACCCCCTTCAAGGGGAATTCCCATAACAAAAAGATGGTTTTCACGCAACGTATCTGCTTACAGGGTACTGCAGATACAAGGCGGAAGACGCGCAGGCGTACTTCCCGTACTTCGAGTCCCCGACAACGCAGCAGATGCGGTACCCTGTAAGCAGATACCATGAAAGTTTGAAAAAAAATTCATAGATGCCGAAGTGAAAAACAGAGGCTGGAGCATAAAAACAGGCAGTGGCACTGCTGAAGCCTAAGCTGAACAATCGCTCAAATCAGGATTACCCCTGAATTCAGGTTACAGACGACATGAAAATCCATAACAGGACATGTATGAATCGGAGAAGAGGTCCATGAGTAAAGGCCCTGAAATTATAGCTGTTGGCGGAGGAAAAGGTGGTGTGGGCAAAAGTTTCATATCCGCAGGTCTTGCCACGTCGCTTGCCAACCGTGGGTACGACACGGTGGTTATTGACCTTGATCTCGGTGGGGCCAATCTCCACACACTTCTTGGAATCCGCCATCCGGAAATAGGTATTGGTGACTATATATACCGCCCTCATTCCCGAAATCTGCTTGATTATGTGACGGAAACAGGGACAAAGGGCCTGAAACTGATATCCGGTTACGGTTTTATCCCTGGCATTGCAAACCTCAATTATTTTCAGAAACTCAAGATAATCCGTGCTGTCAGCCGTCTAAAAAATGATTACATCATTCTGGATCTGGGTGCAGGCACCAGCTACAATGTCATTGATTTTTTTTCAATGACTGAATCAGGCGTTATTGTAACCAATGCTGAGCCCACTGCTGTTCTGAATGCGTACGAGTTTATTAAAAACGTGCTGTTCAGGATGATTGAGAGACATTTCAGCAAGAACAGGGAGTTGCTGACACTGATCAGGAATTACAAAAAACCTGAAGATCAGGAAGGCAACGCTCCTGCCATGGAGCACCTTATTTCAAAAATTGCCGCTGTAGATACAGAAGGCGCTGCTGCTGTGCGGAATATATGCAGGAAGTTTACCCCTGCCCTTGTTATCAACATGGCAGCCGGGTCTGTGGACACTTTATCAGAAAAGCTCAAGGCCATATGTCGGCAGTTTCTTTCCATTGATGTAGGCGTGCTTGACCCTGTGCCTGCAGATGATAGTGCCAGGGCGTGTCTGCTGCGCATGAAACATATAATCATAGAAAACCCTGACGCCCCGTCTTCCAGGGCCATCTGTGATATTGCCGAGAAGTTTCTGGACGGTGGTGTTACGGTCAGCCGCCAGGCCTCTGAGGTGGTTGATGCAAGCTCTGATTCCGCAGGCGAGAGGCTGATTTCCGGGGACCGCGAGGATATGGAGCTTGCGGCCCTGATATCTGATTTTTTCTACGATCTTCCTGAACATGAAGCTGTGGAAGATGTCCAGACAGGTACAGGTGAAAATCTGCAGCCTCACCACTGCCTTGAACTTGATATCAGGGTTGATGATGAGCTTCTGCATCCTCGTTTCATGCCATTTGATGAGATGCTGGACCAGCAGGATGGTGAAGAGGGTCCTTCTGGCGCGCTCGCAAGGATTGTTGCCATAGCAGATGCGGAAGATGCCCTTCTTGCCATTGAGAACCAGGATCAGCTCCACTCTGAATCCCGGGAAGTAGGCAGAAAATGGCTTGAGTGCGGCTACAGCCTGCTTGCATCCCATCAGCAGCACAGCGCTTTCAAGGCCTTCCAGCGGGCTTACGGGCTGATACCTGACTCACTGCCTGCGGCTGTCAGCGCCGGAGCAGCCCTGATTGCAGGAGATGAACCGGTTGAAGCGGCAAGGCTTCTGGAAAAAGCCCTTGAAATTCATCAGGGACATCCTCTGCTGCTTTATAACCTGGCACTTGCCACATTGAAACTGAGGCAGTTTGACAGGTGTGCTGAACTGGCACACAGACTTTTTACTGCCGGTGAGCTTGACAGCAGGGGCATGGTTATCGGGGCACAGGCAGCCTTCCGGCTCGGTCGATTTGAGCTTGCCATGAATTATATGACCTCAATGAATGGTTCCAGCCCATGGCAGTCTGATGTCCTTTCATGGAACAGGGGTGTGACTTTTATGAAGCTTGGCAGATTTGAAGATGCGGTTCAGTGCTTTGATAAGGTACTTGAAGCTAATCCAAATGACAGTGGCGCCTTTGCTGCAAGGGGTGCAGTCATGTGGAAACTGCAGGACATTGATGAGGCACTCTCCGATTTCAACAGGGCAGTACAGCTTAAAAACTCTGATATTGCATTCAGGGCAGCCAGAGGGACAGCGGCGTTTCATGCAGGGTTGCTTGACAGAGCAATTGGAGATATAGAGGTGATTGCCCGTCTGAGACCTGATAATGTGAAATTCCGTGCGCTCCTTGAGGCAATTCAGGCCCAGCTCGGGGCATAATTTCTCATGGTAAGGGGCTGTCCAAAAATAAGTTGGATGATGGCGCGCTCAGATTTGGGTCAGGCTGAGTTGAACTGACCCGGCAAAACCGCAGGCGTAGCCGGGCTACGCCTCAGGATTTTGTGATTGAAGTTCAGCTCAAAATGGCCTGAAGATGAGATGCGAAATCGGCAAGTTATTTTTGGACAGTCCCTAATGTGTGCATACTGGCGGAGGAACATGAAGGTTTAGGTGGAAGTCAGTTCTGAATCCCTGTAAAGTGTCTGTATGGATAAACTGGAAGATAAGCAAAAGGTGACTGCTGATATACCGCTGGAAGCCATTCCTCTTCCTGCTGCATTAATTCGCCATCGAGTTATCCTTGCTGCCAACTCCCTTTTTGAATCCCTGTTTTCAAGATCAGAAATATACAAAGGGCCGGGGACTGCGGTGAGTGACCTTTTTGTACCACCTGTGCCTTCATCTCTCGGGCATCTCCTGTCTGCTCCTGATGACTTTGAACATTCTCTTGAACTGGGTCTTAACATGGCAGATGAAAGCGGGAGCAGGTATATCTTCCGGTTCCAGAGGGTGGAGCGTGCAGACGGTGCAGATATTGTCTGTACGGTGGAGACAGGCGTGAGGGAGTCAATCCTTGCCCGTCTGCCTCTGGTGACTATTCTTGCCCGAAGCATTGTTCCCCTTGAAATCGAGTATATCTCTCCCATGATCCGTTCCTGGACAGGATATGAACCAGAGGCGTTTATTGAGGATCCTCTGCTTCTCATGCACATTGTGCATCCGGAAGACAAGGCCAGGTTTCTTGAAGCAATTGAAGACTTGGGAAATGGCAGGGACGGCGATGATATAACGTACCGCCTTACCAACCGCAACGGGGGTTATGTATGGATACGCCAGACCCGTGAAAAGGATGTAACCTCAGATGGAGGCAAGCATGGCCTGCTGTTTGTGCTCAGGGATATCACCAGAGAGAAGGAGATAGAGC
>WFRQ01000393.1 GCA_015486425.1 Deltaproteobacteria bacterium
CTGGGGTTATGTTCACACCAGAACACCTGAGCAGACAGAAAAGGCCCTGAGGAAAAAACTGCCCAAAAAATACTGGCTCACATTCAACTCAATACTTGTGGCATTCGGTCAGGGGACCTGCAGGCCAGTATCACCCCTGTGCCACAAATGTCCCATAGAGGACAGGTGCCCGAAAACAGGAGTGAAACCAAGGGAAAACAGGGATATCATGGAAAAGGAAAAGCATGGCATACGGATAATATCCTGGAATGTAAACGGACTAAGGGCCGCGGTTTCAAAGGGATTCCTCCAGTCTGTGCAGGAGATGGACCCGGATATACTGGCACTTCAGGAAACAAGGGTAAAACCGGAACAGCTTGACGAAAAGGTGCTTAATATTCCCGGCTACAAGAGCTGGTTCCACAGCGCGGAAAAAAAGGGATACTCCGGAGTTGCGGTATATTCCCGTCTTACTCCCATGGATGTAACAACCGGCATGGATGACGGTCAGCCTGACACCGAAGGCCGCGTTCTCACCCTGGAATTTGACGACTTTTTCCTGGTTAACACCTATTTCCCCAATGCAGGACGAGAGCTCATACGGCTGGATTACAAACTGGAATTCAACAACAGGCTGCTTTCCTATCTCAAGGGCCTATCTGAGAAAAAAAGTGTTGTTGCCTGCGGAGATTTTAACGTGGCACACAAACCCATTGACCTTGCAAACCCGCAATCCAATGAAAAGAATGCGGGATACACGCCTGAGGAACGGGCATGGATGGATACCTTTCTGAAGGCAGGATTTGTTGATACCTTCAGATTATTCAACCAGGATGGAGAGCACTACACATGGTGGAGTTACAGGTTCAACGCTAGGGCTAGGAATATTGGCTGGCGCATTGACTACTTCTGTGTTGACCAAAAGAGCAGGGACAGGGTGATAAGCGCTGCCATACTGAATCACATCGAAGGCTCGGACCACTGCCCTGTGGAACTGGTATGGAAAAAGAAGTGATGCAGCAAATCTGACAATCGCTCAAATTAGGGACTGTCCCCTATGATTCCTCTTTTTCCAAAAGCCGCTTCCTGGTTTCATTTACAAGCACCCCTGAAAGCCCTATGAGCCCTATGAGGTTGGGAATTGCCATGGCGCCGTTCATTGTATCGGAAAAATCCCACACAAAACCCACTTTCTGAAACGCCCCAAGGGCTATAACCCCGCAGAAAACGTACCTGTAAGGCATCCTTGCCCTGATGCCCATTATGTACTGGATGCACTCCTCGCCGTAATATGCCCAGCCTATCATGGTGGAGTAGGCAAAAACTGCAAGGCCAATGGTAACAATAATGTTGCCCACGCCGGGAAGCGCGGTCTCAAAGGCAAGACTTGTAAGCGCGCTGGATGTCTTTCCGCTTGTCCATGCGCCGGTTGATAGGATTACAAGGGCTGTCATGGAACATACGATAATAGTATCAAAAAAAACGCCGGTCATTGCTATCAGCCCCTGACGCACTGGGTCGTCAGTTCTTGCAGCCGCGTGTGCTATGGGCGCGCTCCCCAGGCCTGCCTCATTTGAAAAGACACCCCGGGCAACACCGAATCTTATGGCAGATGCAACTGCAGCCCCTGCAAACCCGCCTGTGGCTGAGGCAGGAGAAAATGCATGGGAAAATATCAACGCAAGGGCATCTGGGATAGTGGTAAAATTCAGAAACAGTATTATCAATGCCCCGGCAACATAAAATACGCCCATGACAGGCACTATCTTTTCTGTAACCTTTCCTATGCGCCTGATGCCCCCTATTATCACAACTCCTGTCATTAGAGCCATGACCACTCCTGTAAGCATGGGCGGAACGCTCCACGTGTGTTCAAGCGCTACAGCAACGGAGTTTGACTGTACCATGCTGCCTATGCCGAATGCGGCAACACAGCCCATGAGGGCAAAGAGCCATCCAAGCCACTTGATGCCCAGGCCATCGGCAATGTAGCGCATGGGGCCACCCTGCATGGTGCCGTCAGGAAGAATGTGACGATATTTTACTGCAAGTACCGCCTCTGCGAATTTGGTGGCCATTCCAAAGACGGCACAGACCCACATCCAGAATACAGCGCCGGGGCCGCCAAGGAAAATTGCCGTTGCTACTCCCGCTATGTTGCCTGTGCCTATGGTTGCTGAAAGGGCTGTGGTAAGGGCCTGAAACGGGCTTATGTCTCCCTGCCCGCTGCCTGCATCATCTCTGGTTGAACTTGAAAATATGAGTTTAAGGGCTGCAGGAAGACGAACAAACTGAATACCCTTGAGGCGTATGGTCAGATATATGCCTGTACCAACAAGAAAAGCAAGCATGTATGGCCCCCATACGAAACCATTAACTGCCGACATTATTTCAGGCACTGTCACTGTATTTCTCCTGTTTCATTGCATAACAGACCTCGTAAGACACCAATAAACATGGATATATTTTTGGACAATCGACTCCTCATTATTCGTTGCGTATAGTTGTCAGTTTTCAGTTATCAGTAGTCAGTAACTGAAAACTGCACACTGATAACTGAAAACTCAGACCGTCTTATGTCCAATTAACATGTAATACCTTAAGATATCCACACGTTATAAATAGTTTGTCAGAATATTTAACGAGGTCTGCATAAAATCTGCACTGACTATATATACCAATTAGCCTGTTCCTTTGCTTATATTACCAGCACCGCCGCACCCCTTATATTGCCGCTTCTTATGGCCGCTACTGCCTCATTGGCCTTTTCAAGAGGAAATTCCGTTACCTGCATGTTTATATGACATTTTGAGGCAAGTTGCATAAACTCTTCCCCATCCCTGCGGGTAAGATTTGCAACAGACATAATCTGCTTTTCCCACCAGAGATCAGCGTATGGGAAGCCGGGTACGGGGCTCATGTATATCCCGGCACATACCACACGTCCACCCTTTTTCACAGCCCTGAGCCCGGCAGGCACAAGTATCCCGGCAGGTGCAAAAATAATGGCCGCATCGAGCGGCTCAGGCGGCGTGTCTCCTGAGCCCCCTGCCCAAACAGCGC
>WFRQ01000394.1 GCA_015486425.1 Deltaproteobacteria bacterium
CTCGGAGATGTGTATAAGAGACAGGGATGGAGCATGGCAACATGGGAAGACGGGCAGGGCTCATGCTACTCGGTGTGTATGGCATAGCAATGCTTGGCGCAACCAAAAACCGTTTCAGAGTAAACAGCCCTGAAGGAGTACTGGTCATAACCTATATGGCATGGGTGCTTGTCAGTCTCACCTGGTCAATTGACACCATGTTTACCTTAAGGAGGGTGGTCACTGTTTATCTCCTCTGGGTTGCAGCCCTTGCCACTGCGGCGCGATATTCCATCCGGGAAATTGCCATACTTGCCGCATGGGTCTGCGGCATTACTGCTGTTCTGGCATTTGGAAACGAGCTCAGGCTCCACACAATTGAGCCTTCCAACCCTCTCTGGAGATTTTCAGGGTTATTTCACACAGTGGCCATGGGCTGGAACTGCGGCCTGCTGGCACTGTCCTCAGCGTATCTTGCAACTGTCACAAAAAATCGGTGCATAAAACGGTTCATGTACCTGACACTCATAATGGCCATGTGCCTTCTTCTGCTTACCAAAAGCAGGATGGCACTGGCAGCCACGCTGGGCGCGCTGTTCTTTTTCTGGATGATGGCATCCTCCAGAAGAAACAAGGCGGGTATTATTCTGGGTATCATATCTCTCGGATGTCTATGCTATCTCCTCATCGGAGACCAGATTGTACAATACCTTGATTCAGCAACCACCCTTGGAAGAGGTCAGGAAGCCAGGGAATCCGTTGGCAACCTTACCGGCAGGCTCCCCCTGTGGAAGGAATGTTTCAAATGGGCAGCCATGAGACCACTTGTAGGATATGGCTTCAACACATTCATAAGTCCCAAACACTACGCAACCATTGCGCTTCATGTGGGCTGGAACCCCAGTTCAATTCATTCCGGATACATAGACGCCATTCTGGGCCTGGGGTATATCGGCTTTCTGCTTCTCACTTCATTCCTGATTACAACATCGTTCAGGGCAGTAATGCTTGCACGGCGTTTCCTGTCGTATAATTTCCTTGCCGCAGTGATGATCTGGCTGTGTTACAATCTCTTTCTTGAGGCCAACCTCATCACACGTCCCACATTCATGACTTTCATTGCCCTCACGGTGCTGGCACACTTTGCCTTCATGCCGGAGGAGGAAGCCGCTACCACCTGATGGAGGGGCCGGCAGCCACAATTGCCATACCCACCTACAACCGGGCGTCACAGCTTTCGGAGACGCTCAGGTGCATGGTAAATCAGGACACCCCCTTCAACTATGAAATACTTGTCATAAATGACGGCTCCACTGATGAAACCCCTGAAGTAATAGAGAAATTTGCCAGGGAATCATCTGTACCTGTACGATGCATCATTGAAACGGGCTATGGTTATACCCATGCGCTGAACAGGGCAGTGGAGGAATTCCACGGTGATTGGCTTGCCTTTTTTGATGATGACCAGCTTGCTGACTTCAACTGGCTTGCTGACCTCATGCGTGCAGCAGAGGAGCAGAATGCTCTCATGGTCGGAGGGCCTGTAGTCCTTGATATCCCGGAAAAAATTCTAAATGGTCTCGGGCCCGTTTGCAGGGACATATTTGGAGAGAGCCCTGACATTAGGGAACCGGACAAATATGCCCAGGCCCCTCCTCTGCCATCAGGCGGCAACCGGCTGGTACACAGGAAGGTCTTTGCTCAGATCGGAACCTTTGATGAAAAAATGCTCACCGGAGGTTGTGACAGGGATTTCCTGCTGCGTGCCCTGTCCGCAGGAATACCAATGGGATGGGCACCAACGGCAGCGGCCCGGCATGTAATATCCACGGGCAGATTCACATACAAACACATAAAATGGTACAGCCTGCAGTGGGGCTGTTCATTTGCCTATACTGACGCCAAGCACAAAGGCATGTTTTTTACCGTGTCTGCCTGTTGTGCAAGGCTTGGGCAGGCAGCACTGTTAAATCTTCCGAAACTTGGTCTGCACATGGCGTCAGGAAACAGTGCGGCAACTCTTGACACGCAGGCACTGCTGTGGCGCGCAGTTGGCTATACCAGAAAAACTCTGCAGCTCATGGCTCCGCGCCTGTTCGCACAGGAAGATTTCTTCTCCAGAGTAGAATTCAGAAGGGTTAGAAAGAGTGCGGAATGAGGTCAAACCTCAATGCCGCTCCACCCTGTCATTAGGCTATCGACATAAAAAAGGAACCAATCCATTGGACAAGCAGGAACGCATAAGACATTTTGATGCTGTGGCACCACTTCGAAAAAAATGGCGCCGCAAGGGCAGTTACTATCACAGGGAACTTGAAAAATACCTGCGTTATCTGATACCCAAAGGCTCATCGGTACTGGAAATAGGATGCGGCACAGGAGAACTCCTGTCCGCAGTTGAGCCGTCAAGGGGCGTAGGCGTGGATATCAGCTCCGGCATGGTGAAACAGGCCCGAAAAAACTTTCCTGATCTTGAATTTCAGGTTGATGACCTGGAAGACCTGCATATTTCAGAAAAATTTGATTATGTCATCCTGTCTGAAACCATAGGCCACGTTGATGACATTCAGCTTGCCCTGAGACAGCTTCACAAGGTGTGCAGCCCTGAAACCAGGATCATCATAATTTACTTCAACTACCTGTGGGCACCGGTGATAAAGACAGCAGAGGCCCTGGGCATCCGGATGAAACAGTCCCTTATGCACTGGCTGCCCCTCGAAGACATACAGAATCTTCTCTACCTCGAAGACTTTGATGTTATAAGAAAGGGATACCGCTTTCTGATGCCCGTTTATATTCCTCTGATTTCTGATTTTCTTAACAGGTTCATGGCAAACATGCCCTTTTTCTGGAAACTTGCCCTGACGGAAATCCTCATAGCCAGGCCTGTGGGCGCAAGAAAGGAGCCAGAAGATGTGACGTGCAGTGTAATAATCCCCTGCAGGAACGAAAAAGGAAATATTGAACAGGCAGTGCAGCGCACTCCAGAAATGGGCCGGCATACAGAGATAATATTTGTGGAAGGGGGATCCAGCGACGGCACCTACCAGGAATGCCTCCGGGTACAGGAGGAATATGGTGCAAAAAGGGACATCACGGTAATGGTGCAGGACGGCAGGGGTAAGGGAGATGCTGTACGCAAGGGGTTTGCCGCAGCCAAAAATGATGTGCTCATGATACTTGACGCTGACCTCACGGTACCTCCAGAAGACCTGCCCAAATTCTTTAGCGCCATCTCATCGGGAAAGAGTGAATTTGTAAATGGCTCCAGGCTTGTTTACAGGATGGAAAAGGAGGCAATGCGCTTTCTTAATCTCCTTGGAAACAAATTCTTCAGCAGGGCGTTCACCTACCTGCTGGAGCAGCGGATCAGAGACACTCTCTGCGGCACCAAGGTAGTGTGGAAAAAGGATTATGAAAAAATTGCAGCAGGAAGAAAATACTTTGGAGAGATTGACCCCTTCGGAGACTTTGATCTGTTGTTTGGCGCTGCAAAACTGAACCTCAAAATAGTAGAGGTACCAATCCGCTACCAGGAACGAAAATACGGCACCAC
>WFRQ01000395.1 GCA_015486425.1 Deltaproteobacteria bacterium
GAGCATAGCAAGCCCCACGACCGACAAAAGGAGGATGATTAAGCCGATGTAAAAAAATATGTTTAGATTCTGGACGGTTTCCATGATTCAGTCCTTTTAAAAAATAAGTCTTTGCAAAGTCTCATGTACCCGATTGCAGAACGCGACTAATATAAGACGGAATCTAATCACATGGCAGCGTCGATCATCCTGCCTGATCCACTCCGGGTCAGGCGGTTGATCTTTACCCGCTGGTTCCCAAACTCCAGTTTGGGAACGCACAGACGGAAGCTCCAGCTTCCACACAGGGACAGGTGATCTTCCACCCTGCAGGTATCAATAAGGAAAGAAGCAGGAGCTTAAGACCAATGGGTACCCAAACGGGAGTTTGGACACCAGCAAAAGGCGGAGGACGCTCAGGCGTACCCCGCCTTCTTCAATCGTCTACTTCAAGAGTCAGGCACGCCGTAAATGCGGTACCCTGATAGCAGATACCAATGGTTCAATCAACCTCGTAGAATTATTAACGAATTGTGCCCAGGTTGTAGAGAAGCTGTCTGCAAATGATTATTTCAGTGCATTGAATTAGAAGTATGACCGAATTCCCAACGTGTCAAGTGACAAGCGCTCTGCTGTTTGTAACAGGGATAATCGTATCAGTACAACAGTAAATGCTCCTGAATATACCTGATTTAGGGGAAATAGACTGTGACTCAGGTAGCAGAATCACTTTTGAAATTGTTGTAATATAGAAACTGACGTTATCGCACAGTATGAGACAACGAAAAAAAACACTGCTTTAAAAAATGAAATGGTAACTACTCCTCCCCCAGGATGAATTCCTTTAACGGAAAGTCCAGATAGTTTTCACACAACGTATCTGCTCAGAGGGTGCTGCAGATGCAAGGCGGAGGGGGCGAAGGCGTACTGCCGGTACTTCGAGCCCTTGACAACGCAGCGGATGCGGTACCCCCTGAGCAGATACACGAAATGAAACATTGAACAGGCATATTTTGTGAACTCGGTATTGTAGTTTGACTGAAAAATGTTAGACTATGGATATATGATAATATAACTATTTTTTATCTATTTTTTAATCTCCATGTAAAAGAGAGGTGTAATCATGGTATCAAAGAAATGTTTTTGGGTGAGCATCACAATGCCGGTTTTATTGTTTGGATTTCTGGTTTCTTCCATCTATGCAAAGCCTTCCACGTGTGAGGAGTGCCATTTGAAATTGAATCCCGGAATCGTCAAGGATTTTAACCGTGGCAAAATGGCCGGAGTTCTGACGTGCAAATCATGCCACGGAGAATCTCATACCAGTGCTGATGACGCTGACAAAGCCAAACTTCCCACTATAAAAACGTGTAAAAAGTGTCATGCAAAACAGGCAAAGCAGTATATGTCTGGCAAACATGCACTCGGCCTGCTGCCCATCACAGCATTTCCCAAATTCGAGCATCAACAGCCCCAGGCTTTTATCGCTGGTCAAAAGGGATGCAATGGCTGTCATAACCTTGGAATCACCGATGAAAAGGTAAGGGAAAATAATAAGGCCTTTCAATATTACAAGTATGGCATGGACTGCCAGAACTGTCACACCCGGCATGCTTTTTCAAAGAAAGAAGCCCTGCAGCCAGAGGCCTGTAACAGTTGCCACACCGGGTTTGATCATGCCCAGTGGGAGATGTGGTCCCATTCCAAGCATGGTGCCGCATACAACACCGACCGTCAGGCTCACCGCGGCCCCACCTGCCAGGACTGCCACATGGCCGATGGTAATCACCGGGTAATGACCGCATGGGGTTTCCTTGCCCTGCGTCTGCCGGAATCTGACCAGGAATGGATGGGATATCGCGTAACGATTCTGCAGGCCCTTGGAGTCCTTGATAAAGACGCCAAGCCAACCGCAAGACTTGATGTTGTCAAGGCGGCAAATATGGCAAGACTTGACAAGAAGAGCTGGGAAGATGAACGGGCTCGTATGCAGGCCATATGTCAGAAATGTCATTCTGCTACGTTTGCGAGAGAAAATCTAAAAAATGCTGATCTGATGATTAAGGCATCGGATAAACTTCTGGCACAGGGTATAAACATCGTCAAAGACCTTTATGCGGATGGCATTATCAAAAAGGAAACAAATGCTGCTACCTTCCCCTATCCTGATCTTTTGACCTTTTACGAGGTGAATACCCCTGTGGAAGAAAAACTGTACGAAATGTTCATGGATTATCGAATGAAAACGTATCAGGCCGCTTTTCATATCATGCCGGATTATACAACCTGGTATGGATTGGCCAAGATGAAGGAATCTCTTGTTGAGATGAAAGAAATGGCCAGGCAGATGCGTGCAGGTGCCAAGAAATCGTAAAACCTTGAGCGTTTTAAAATGTGGAAATTATTTTTTAAAATAAATTAGGTACTTATTCAGCAAAGGGAATGGTATTGTTTTTTAAGCGTATCTCAACAATTTCGGCAAAGCGAATTTTAAAAAATCAAGAAATTGGTCATCAGTAGCGAAAAAACATGCCATTCCCGTACAGTTGGAAAAATGTGGAATAGATACGAAATTAAAAGGTAACGTAACTGTGCACTCCCCCCCCAAGGATGAATTTCTATAACGGAAAGTCGCTTTTCATACAACATTTTTTTGACATGTATCTCCTTTGTCATCGGGCTTCCCACATAGCACTGTTATAACGGAAAGCCCTCTTTCGAGGACATACGACAAATCTGGCAATCGCTCAAAATCAGGTAAAAATAAAAAGGAGGCTGGCAAATGGACAGTACATCTGTGGCAATGGTCGATGGCAATGAAGCCGTGGCATCTGTAGCCTACCGCATAAATGAGATGGCAGTCATATATCCCATTACCCCTTCGTCCCCAATGGCCGAGCACTTTGATGAGTGGATGACCCTGGGACGAAAAAACATTTGGGGCAATGTGGTCTCCGTGACTGAAATGCAGGCAGAAGGGGGGGCCGCAGGCGCGGTCCATGGAGCCCTGCAGCTTGGGGCGCTCACAACAACATTCACTGCATCCCAGGGCCTCCTTCTTATGATTCCCAATATGTACAAGATTGCAGGAGAGCTGCTGCCCTTTGTTCAGCATGTTGCATCCAGGGCCCTTGCTGCAAACGGCAGTTCCATCTTCGGTGATCATCAGGATGTCATGGCATGCAGGCAGACCGGTTTTGCCATGATGGCATCCGGTTCCGTACAGGAAGCACACGATTTTGCCTGTATTGCCCAGGCAGCCAGCCTTGAAAGCCGCCTGCCGTTCCAGCA
>WFRQ01000396.1 GCA_015486425.1 Deltaproteobacteria bacterium
ATACCAGGGGCAAGCGTATTGGGACCACATTTACAGGCATGTTCGAGTATGACTACGTCAAGGATGGCAAGGCCCCGCCTTTCAACCAGAAGGGTGAGGCTCAAAAGCCTCTCTTTACCAAGGAGTACATGCATGTAAACGCAGACATCCATTTTCAGCGTGGCATGCAGTGTGTTGACTGCCATACCTCCATTGATGTTCATGGCGATGGAAATATCTATCCGGTCACGTGGTACCAGGTGGAGGTAAGCTGTGCTGACTGTCACGGAACACCTGAAGCATATCCGTGGGAGCTTCCTGTTGGTTATGGCAGCCCTGTCACGCTTGACGGACAAAGGGGAACATTTGCACATGACGGCGCACAGTATCTGCTCACATCCAGGGGTAATGCCCGCAGGAACTGGGTAAGAAAGGGAAACCAGGTATTTATAAAAAGCCTCATGTCAGGCAGGGAGCACATTGTGCCAATGCTGAAAAATCTGAGTGAGTCAGGTTCATTCAGCAGCCCTGCAGCAAGGACTGCCATGGTGGCCGTTCCTCACATGCAGCGCATGGAGTGCTATGCCTGCCACTCCTCATGGGCCCCGCAGTGCTTTGGGTGCCACATAAAATATGACCGCAGAAAGCAGGGAACAGACTGGATTATCACCTCTCAAAAACTTCAGTCTGAAAATGGACGGCAGACAGTTACGCAGACTCCAGGCAATATTTCCATGGAAAACCGCTCATTCCTCCGCTGGGAACAGCCGGTACTGGGAGTGAATTTCAGGGGAAGGGTCTCACCGCTTGTACCGGGATGCCAGGTATTTTACACGTTCGTGGATAAAAACGGCGAAATCAAGACACTGAACCGTCATTATCGTACGTCTTCAGGGCAAAACAGCCCCACACTTGCCCCTGAACAGCCTCACTCAGTAAGCCCGGTTGCGCGTACCTGTGAAGATTGCCATACCAGTCCCAAGACACTTGGCTATGGCACAGGAAACAGCAGGGCCGCGCCTGGAATACTTGGAGAAAAACCGCTCCTCACAGACATGAGCAAGGGTATTTACGGTGATGTGCCAGGCGGAAGTGCTTCATGGCAGGTTCCGGCCATAGGGGATTTTCCATACTCACTTGAGCAGCTTGTTACCAGGTCAGGCCAGCAGGTACAGAATATGCCACTGCCCTCGGACAGGCCTCTGAACATGGATGAGCGCCTGCTTGTGGAGCGTGAAGGCGTATGTGCAGCGTGTCATAAATACACAGGCACCGGTAAATGGCAGCAGATAATCAAGAGATACGGCAGGGCAAAGACACCGGAAGAACACGATAAAATCATGGGCAAGGCCCTTGAGGGGCTGGCAGGTGGAAACTGAGCATGCGGAGCGCTGCGCCAAGTGTGCATCCTGCATGGTAACCGCAATTCCCCTTAGGGGCTGTCCAAAAATAAGTTGGATGATGGCGCGTTCAGTTTTAGGTCAGGCTGAGTTGAACTGATTGAGCAAAACCGCAGGCGTAGCGGGGCTACGTTGAGGATTTTGTGATTGAAGTTCAGCTCAGGATGGCCTGAAGATGAGATGCGAAATCGGTAAGTTATTTTTGGACAGCCCCTGACGGGCATAACGAACAATGAAAATACTCTCTTGCTGCGTATGACATTGTATGAGCACAGGGGAAGCAGGAGCTTCCGGTTCATAGTTCCCAAACTGGAGTTTGGGAACCAGCACGAAAGCCCTCTTTGGTGGACATGAATAAAAGTCTGACAATCGCTCAATTTGGGGGAGAATTGCCACAGGGAAAGATTACTTGACCAGTGACCAGAGAGAGCATTAAAATCAGGGAGCAATAATATTCTCCTAATTTGAGCGATTGTTCGGATTTGCTGCAGATCCGTGAAAGAGGAATTCCCATTATAGTCAGCTATATGGGGATTCAGATGACAAAGGAGATGCGGTGAAGACGGCAATCCCGAAGGGTTTCAAAATTGGAAAATTATAATCGATATAACTCCTTTTAATTTCTAAAAAAATCATTTCCCACATTTTGAAACGCTCAATTTAGGATTCTATCTTCTCACTCTCATTAATACTTTAAGGTAACCTATATGGCAGACAGCCCTCTCCTCAAGTCACAGATTCTGTGCAGGACTTATGAATATCCGGAAGTCACCCTGAAAACATCGGGCAACCTGG
>WFRQ01000397.1 GCA_015486425.1 Deltaproteobacteria bacterium
AGCAGTAGAATGAGGGTCCATTGTGGAGACAGTAAGTCTCACAAAATCTCTTTTCCATCTGCCCCCTTCATCCAGAAAGGAGATGAAGTCCTGTCAGCCCGGAACGAGAATGACTATTTTCCCCTGCTGGTACTGGTCTGACGGCCTGTGAGCTGTGGAATCTCCTGACAAGCTGTGTTTGGTCATGATGCCAAGCGGTGGCGCATTAAACCGCATGAATGATTTGAATTCGGTCCATCTGCCTGGTGTCTCCCTGCCCCTTATCTTGTCCATCTGCGTCTCTGCCCGATTATACTGGACGTGACATCCGTAACACTGTGGCACCCATGGGCTGTGGCAGGCCTGGCAGGAAAGCCGTCTGTGCGCAGGCTGCATGCAGTTATCAGGTGAGGGGGCATGCAGCGGATGGAGTTTGCTGTCTGCAAGTCCCTTTATGAAGTACTGCCCGTTTTGTTTTTCAATGTTGAGCCTTGGTTCCCTGACACTGTCAATTTCATGTTTCCATTGACCGTATGGCACAGATGAAGCAGTGGCTGTTTTTGCAAGGTTTTCAACTGTTGTATGGCATGTGGCGCATTGAACTTCAAGCTGCTGTTCAAGGTGTGCATATTCATGACCGTCGCCCATGATCTCCTTCTGGGTGTGGCAGTCGGCACATATCATGCCTGCTCTATAATGCACATCTGCTGGAAGTTTCTGGTAAAATCTGCCATCTTCAAGCTGCGTGGAGGAGAGATCGCCCTCTTCATAGGGCGTGCCGTAACCTTCAGATTCATACTTGCCCTGATATGTAAGACCGATCCTGCCGCTTCTGTTATGACACCTCGTGCAGTTTTCAGAGGGTACAGCCTTTATCATCTGGACATGGAAAATGCCCTTTGCGGCATTGGGGCCTTCAGGGTTTGATGTATGACATGCCGTGCATCCTCCGCCTTTTCGGGAAAGAAAGCCTGGCAGCGTACCTTTTTCCATTCCTGTATGACAGGTACCGCAAAGTTTTCTGTAATAATCAACAGCAGGTGAGTCCAGGCCGGTTTCAGTGATGCTGTCCACTGTAATTTTTTCGTTCCGGCTGTCAGTTTCGCCCCAGTAATAGCGCAGAGTGCTAAGTATGCCACGGTTGGTGGCCATCAGGGATCGGCGAGTGCGTATAACTTCATCAGGATGACAGCCTGTAGCCCCGCATGTCTGCTGTGCATATCTGAATTCTCCGGGGTTTTTAATCATGCCCTGGTGAGCGCGTTGGACAGTACCTGCAAGCGGGTTGCCCCTGTGGCATAAGTGGCAGCCTATAACCTCCCGGCCATGGGCCTTGTCCGGTTTTTCATTATGGCACGACAGGCACATGTCCACACTGCCGTTTACAGTTGTTGTAACATGAGATGGTGTGGTCCCTGTGGCAGCATTGATGCTGACCGGAGATGATTGTGTGGAAGCAGTCGTTTCCTGAGCTGATGACAATAAGGCGGTTGTATGAAAGGTCAGTATAAAAACAATAAGAACAGTCAGGCAGGAAACAGGATATAATTTCTTTTTTTCTGTCAAGATCAAGGCTCTATTTGCGTGTGCCTGGCAGGTGATTCAGGGAACAGGCAGGATTTGCAGAATTCCGGCAGAGACAAAATGAAAAAGGCAGTCTGAGTACAGACTGCCTTGTTTTATCCTGGAGCGGGAAACGGGATTTGAACCCGCGACTTCAACCTTGGCAAGGTTGCACTCTACCACTGAGTTATTCCCGCAAGAAGTGCGGGAAATATAAAGATACCTTGCAGATATGTCAAGCACCTTTTTCATAAAAAACATGTTGCGGGTTCCTGCAGTGTAAGGGGCTGTTCAAAAATAAGTTGGATGATGGCGCGCTCAGATTTGGGTCAGGATGGCCTGAAGATGAGATGCGAAATCGGCAAGTTATTTTTGGACAGTCCCTAATAGAAAAGGCGGGACAAACAGGGAATGCTCCCCTTTTGCATCGCTGGACTTGATTTTTTCTGTTTCTTGAAAACCAATTATCACCTTAATTGAGCAATTGTCATACCTGCCACATATCTGGGAAAAGGGCTTACTGCTGTAGAAAGCTGCGCAGGGACTTAACTTTTCCAGAATTTTGAAATGCTCAACTTGGGGATCGGACTTTTACGGTACTGTAAGATATGCTTGACCGGCTGGAAACTATTAGAAAAGAGGCCCTTGCCGCCATTGAGGCTGCCGGGGAAAAAGGCAAAGAGGCCATTGAGGAGCTGCGCGTAAAGGTTACGGGCCGCAAGGGTGAACTTACGGAGATACTGAAATCCATAGGGACCCTGCCCCCTGATCAGCGTCCGGTAATAGGTCAGCTTGCCAACAAGTATAAGAAAGAGATTGAGGCTGCCATCAAAAAGGCCCTCAAGGCCATTGAAGAAAGCGGCGAGACCTGCATCTCCGGCCTTGATCCCACGCTTCCGGGAAGACGCCTTCCATCAGGCAG
>WFRQ01000398.1 GCA_015486425.1 Deltaproteobacteria bacterium
ACCTTATCAAGTATGGCCTTATCCCTGAGCTCACAGGGCGTATTTCCGTTGCTGCCACTCTTGAAGAGCTGAAGGAAGAACACCTTGTGCGCATACTTCGTGAGCCGAGGAATGCCCTGATCAAGCAGTTTCAGAAGCTCTTTTCCATGGACGGCGTTGAACTTCACTTTACTGACAGTGCGGTTGAGGCAATAGCTCAGCAGGCCATAAAACGCAAGACCGGCGCAAGGGGCCTTCGTTCCATCATGGAGCAGGCCATGCTTGAGGTGATGTATGAGCTTCCCTCACGTGAAGGGGTAAAGGAGTGCATAATAAGTGAAGATGTAATCTTGAATAATGCTGAGCCTATTCTCATATATGAGGAAGAGATAGAAGGGAAAAAGGTCAGCGCCTCCTGATGACAGCCCGATTACAGCCCGGCAAACAGCATTACTGGTATTTTGCGAATAATGGCTTGTTCCCAAACTCCGATTTGGGAACTTAAACTGGAAGCTCCAGCTTCCCAGCTTCCTTAAACGAACAATCTGATAAGATGCGAAAGCGTATTTTCATGGTTTGTTGTGCCAGCCCTATGAATGGTGGTTACCGTGAAAATAGCTCAAAGCTGAAAGCTCAAGGCTCAAAGTAAAGGAAGCCATGTTTGCTTTCAGCTTCCGACTTTGAGCTTTGAGCTAACTTTCATGTCAGGGGGTGACAAGCCCCATGTCATGAAAGTTTAGGTTAAAGTTTCGTGTATTGCAATCTATCCCCGGCACCAAACAGACAGAGAAGGTATAAGACTCTATACATATGAATGAAAAGACCAGGACAAACAGATACGCCATGCTCCCCCTGAGGGACATGGTCCTTTTCCCTCACATGGTTGCACCGCTTTTTGTAGGCAGGGAAAAGTCCGTTCAGGCCATTGAAGAGGCCATGAACAACGGTCAGGAAATATTCCTTGCCGCTCAGAAGGATGCCAAGATTGATGATCCGGCCCAGAAGGATATCCATACCATTGGGACCATCGGCCAGATACTGCAGCTCCTTCGTCTTCCAGATGGCACTGTAAAGGCGCTGATAGAAGGAAAAAGACGTGGCAGGATCAGCCGGTTCATACCTGAAGAAAAACATTTTACCGTTGAGGTGGAAGAGCTTGGAGAAAAGATGGTCACAGGCCCTGAAGTGGATGCGCTTATCAGGGTAACAGTTGAGGCCTTTGAAGACTATGTCAAGCTTAACAAGAAGATTCCACCCGAAGTAGCCCTTTCCATTGCATCCATCAATGATGCGTCAAGGCTTGCCGATACTATCGCATCTCATGTGAATCTGAAGGTCGCGGATAAGCAGGAGGTGCTGGAGATTCTCAATCCGTCAAAACGCCTTGAAAAACTCTACAGCCTCATGACCTCGGAATCCCGGATAGCTGAGATGGAGCAGCGCATCAAGGAACGGGTCAAAAAGCAGATGGAGAAAAACCAGAAGGACTACTACCTCAACGAACAGATCCGGGCCATAAAGAAGGAGATGGGCCATAAGGATGAAGGCAACAGTGAGATAAAAGAGCTTGGGAAGCGTATTAAAAAGAAACGCCTTCCCAGGGAGGCTGCTGCAAGGGTACGCAACGAGCTGAAGAAGCTCAGTCTCATGGCCCCCATGTCTGCTGAGGCAACGGTTGTCAGAAATTATATTGACTGGATCCTTGAACTGCCATGGTTTGAAAAAACCAGGGACAAACATGACATTGACCAGGCCGAGACAATCCTCAATGAGGACCATTACGGCTTGGAAAAACCCAAGGAACGCATACTTGAGTATCTTGCAGTGCAGAGCCTTGTCAAAAAGATGAAAGGTCCCATTTTATGCCTTGCAGGCCCGCCAGGGGTTGGAAAGACTTCTCTGGCAAAGTCTGTGGCAAGGGCACTTGGCCGCAATTTTGTACGCCTCTCTCTTGGAGGTGTCAGGGACGAGGCAGAAATCAGGGGGCACAGGCGCACCTATATTGGCGCGCTTCCAGGCAAGATTATTCAGTCCATCAAAAAGGCAAAATCCAGTAATCCTGTATTCTGCCTGGACGAGGTGGACAAGATGAGCTCGGATTTCAGGGGGGACCCTGCCTCAGCCCTGCTTGAGGTGCTTGACCCTGAACAGAATTTTGCCTTTAACGATCACTACCTTGACCTTGACTATGATCTTTCGTCGGTGCTGTTCATCACAACAGCCAACGCGCTTCACACCATTCCCCTGCCTCTGAGGGACAGGATGGAAATCATAGAGCTTCCTGGTTACACAGAAGAAGAAAAACAGGAAATAGCAAAGGGATACCTGATACCTCGTCAGCTTGAGGCGCATGGGTTGAAGCCCGGCCAGATGCAAATTACCAGCGGGGCTCTGACTGATATCATCCACCACTATACCAGGGAAGCAGGTGTCCGAAGCCTTGAGAGATGCATAGCAGCACTGTGCCGTAAGGCTGCCCGTAACATCGTCAAGGACAAAAACAGTGATAAGGTGATAAAAATCGGCAGGCAGTCTCTGCAGAAGAATCTTGGAGTCGCAAAATTCCGCCAGAGTCAGACAGAGAAAAAAGACTTTGTAGGTG
>WFRQ01000399.1 GCA_015486425.1 Deltaproteobacteria bacterium
CAGTGGCCCGGGAGTACAGGGTGCCTGCTGTATTTAACTGCGAACAGGCCCTTTCTGTCCTCAAGGAGGGAGAGGAGATTACCATTGACGCTGAGGAGCCTGTCATATTCCGGGGTATTGTCAAGGAGCTCCAGTATTACAGCCTGGCAGAAGAGTCTATTGAGGAAACCTATGAATACAGACTCCTGCGCAGAGTGCTGAAAAAGATAGAGCCACTTAATCTCACGGATCCCACAGAGAAGAATTTCAGCCCGGATGCGTGCCAGACACTGCATGACATAGTGCGTTTTGTGCATGAAAAAGCCGTGCAGGCCATAATTGACAACAGCTATTACCACCCACGGGACTCCAATACGGCGTCTGGCAAACTCAAGATGGGGGTGCCAATTGACTTTGTGGTAATTGATATCGGGGGAGGCGTTGATCTTCCGGAAGGCACAGGCGGGAGAAAGACAGTTATTCAGCCGGAACAGGTTACCTCAGTGCCTATGAAGGCCATTATGCGCGGGATAATGCATCCTGGGGCATGGAGCAATGAGCCCATGGCCGTTGACATGGGGAGTTTCATGTCCAGCCTGACCAGAACTTTTTCAGCCGAACTCATTTCTCCTGAGCAACTTGGCCAGAATCTTGCGGTAGTATCACACGAGTACGCTAATATAAGTCTGCGGCTCGGCTATCATTTTATAATGATCGATACGTACGTAACAGAGAACATGAATGATAACTACGCCTATTTCAGATTTTTCGGCGGAGTTACTGACCTGGACCGCAGGGCAAGGCGGGCCAGATTTATAGGAGCGGTACTGTCCCATTATGATTTCCGCATAGACCTGCATGGTGACCTGGTGGTGGCGCGTTTGAAGAAACTGGACGAACGGGCAATGCTGAAGCGTCTCTACCTCCTGGGTCTGCTCATCGGTGTTACGCGGCAACTTGATGTGAGGATGGTCAATGAACAACGGATAACGGAGTACACTGAAAAGATCGAACAGCTAATGGAGGAAGGTAATGGACACTAATAAACAACTTGACATTCTTATACTGGACGATGAGCCAATAGTCAGCAAACGACTCAAGCCCTCTCTTGAAAAAAAGGGATACCAGGTTGAGACATTTACAGACAGCATGACGGCGCTTAAGCGTGTCAGGGACAAGCGCTTTGATATCGTCATTACAGACCTCAAGATGGAAGGCGTGGACGGCATGGAATTCCTGACTGAGGTAAAAAAACTGTGGCCCGAAACCGAGGTTATAGTAATCACCGGTTTTGCCACAATGGATACAGCCAAGGAATCCTTTCAGAAGGGTATCTTTGACTTCCTTGCAAAGCCGTTCAAACTCAGTGAGATCAATGAGGTAATTGAACGCGCCAAGGAGAAGATAAGCAAGAACAGTTAAGTCGCCACTGTACAACCCAATGAACCAACGAGGTGAACAAGATGACTAAAACCCTTTTATATCTGAATGAGGACCTGGCATCAAGTATAGCTCTGAGATACGCAGATTATCTCTGTTCGATTTCAGATGTGAAACTCTATATTATACATGTTGAAGAACCGGATACCCGTCAGCAGGCAGGCACTGGATGGGTGAGGCGCACCTGGGAGACAGGGATTCAGGAAACCGGTACCCAGATGGTAAAACGAATAATCAAGACAGAGAACGTCAAGTGCAGATTTGCCGGCCCTCCCAAGGTGCTTGTGGGGGACAGGGAGCTTGAGATACTCAGGGAACTCCGAATCGGCGGGTATGATCTCTATATTGAGGGGCATATGGACGTTTCTGCCCCTGATGCCTTTTACAGGATTGTATCCTCACGCCTCTATAAACAGTCGAGCTGCCCAATACTTATGGTAAAAAATCTGACTGTTTCCAAAACTGCTGCCATTCTTCTGGCAGAGGCGATAGATTACAGGAAGGTGATGGACAGGTATCTTAAGCTGACCCGTGGCACAAAGCTGAATACAGAACTGATATTCTTCAAGTACCGTGATCAGTCAGAGATATCCTTCATGGATCTTTCCGAGGGCGGAGCTACTCTGAGTGAGAGCGAGGAGTTTCTCAAGGCCTCAGGCATGCCAGTCAAAAAAAGCACGGTAATTTGCGGTACTCCTGAACATACAGGTGATTTTTTGCGAAATTACGCTTTCATAGCCTCAAACCTGCCTGTCAGGAAATCACTGAAAATGGAGGTCCTGGCCAACACTCCTGCATCTGTGTTACTCTGCTGAGTGCAGACGGGTTTTCAGGCCCGTCCATGGTATCAGCAAATTGAAATGCGGTGTAACGGGGTATGCGGGGTTGAAATCTGTTCCTACTCCGCATACCCGGATGAAAGGAGGAAATAATGAGGATCATAGCAGCAGTTGATGCGAAATCATACAGTGAAGAGATTATAGATGAAGTGGCGAAGCTGGCAGCCAATACATGGGCTGACCTTACGCTTCTCGGCATTCAGTCAGGTAACAAGCAGCCTGATGAAAAACTCGTCCAGGCAATGCTAAAGTTCAAGGACAAGATTCTTGCATCAATGGATGAACCTTCTCCCTATGCCCCTGTCTCCATCTCTGATCTAAAGGAAACAGCGGCAGGCAGGTGGCAGGTGGCATCGAGAGGCAAGAAAGAGTTTGTGATAACAATAAGGGGAGGAGATGCCAGAAAGGAAATACTGGCCGAAGCAGAGGAACGTGGAGCGAATCTTATCATGCTTGGCTGCACAAGGGGGATTGACTGTATCTGGGAAGGAGAGCCAAATTTGCCTCAGAAAGTGGCACGGGACGCTTCCTGTTCCGTGCTGGTCATAAAATCTTCAAGGACGCCTTCGCAGATCATCTCCTTCCTGGATCAGACCAGCGTCAGTCAGGCCTCCCTGGAGATGGTGAACCAGATGGTGACTGTGAACAACGCCGGGCTCAAGATCGTCGGTCTCAAGACACCAAAGGGTGTAATGGGCAAGGGTGATGTTGAGAAGAAGATGGTTGAGATTCTCAAATACTACAATGAAAAGAATATTAGCGCCTGGGTCATGCTGGTGGATAGCGACAAACTTGAGGAATATGTGGCTCAGTCAACCAAAGAGGGCATGGTGGCCCTCTGGATGGGCAAGGAGTCACTGCTCAGCAAGATATTCTCAAGGAGTCTCATTGAAAAACTCATAAGCAATACCCAGTCATCAGTGCTTATTCTCAGGTAGCGTCCAGTTCCCTGAACAGCAGCAGCGCGCAGTGCTATTGCGGCAACCCTCCGGCAGGAACCCTGCCTTGAAAGGCATAAGGGGGTTCCTTTCGTTTTCCCCCGTACAGAGGCAGGTGGAATTAACCTGCCTCTGTACATTATGACCTGAAACCTGCATGCCGAATATCGTAATAGCAGTGGGTTTTGAGCCAACTTTCATTTGCTGGTTCCCAGATTCCAGTTTGGGAACTGTAAACTGGAATCTCCAGCTTCCCTTGTGCTTTGAGCCGAAAACAGACCATTCCTTCCCTTAGGTACTGTCCAAAAATAACTTGCCGATTTCGCATCTCATCTTCAGGCCATCCTGAGCTGAACTTCAATCACAAAATCCTCAACGTAGCCCGGCTACGCCTGTGGTTTTGCCGGGTCAGTTCAATTCAGCCTGACCCAAATCTGAGCGCGCCATCATCCAACTTATTTTTGGACAGCCCCTTAACAGATACATCCCTTTCAGAAAAAATAGAAAATAATAAAGATTTGCTCATCTCAGGGTTTCCCATCCTTGAGTAATCTGGTATGTTGTAGAAGTTGATAAAAAGGCGGGGAGTGCAGGTGCCTTTCGTGTTGAGTTCTATCTGGCATAATAGAGGCAGAACAGAATAAATATGACGTGTCATGCGCATGTCTCCATGGTTATTTGTCAGGTATTGCCGAATTAATACAGTTTTGGGGAGAGGGAGGTATTACCTCCTTTGATTATTGTTGCGGCGAACCCCCGGAATTCCTTTCCGGAGTTAAAAACAATTATTTCTGTAAGGAGGAAGTAGATGATGAATTTAGGTTTTTCCTTAACGGCGACCAGCGATCCTGAAGCGGCCAAGCCGGGTGTAAATCTGGCAACGGCTTTCTTCGGATTGTTTCTCGGAGTGGGAGTTCTGGTAGGCTGCTATGCATTCATTGCAGGCCATGAACACGTTTACAACAACACCAGGGACATCCCCTGGGGTATCCTGATTTCCACTTATGCCTTCCTTGCCATGACCTCTACCGGGCTCTGTGTTCTGGCAGCGGTCAGCCATCTTTATGGCGGCAACAAGCTGGCCCCTACCGCAAACCGTCTGGTATGGGGTTCTCTCATCACCATCATGGGCGCTTTTACCTGCATCGGCTTTGAACTTGAAGGCCCCCACAGGATGCTTCTTTACAACATTATTTCGCCCAATATCACTTCCAATATCTGGTGGATGGGTACACTCTACGGTCTGGCTGTAGGTATTATGATCGTGGAGTTCTGGCTTATACTCACCAGGCAGTACAAGACTGCGGCTCTTGTAGGTATCGCCGGTGCACTGGCTGAAATAGCAGCCAATACATGTCTCGGTGGCGTTTTTGCCACCCTTCCCTCCAGACCCTTCTGGTATGGCGGTATAGTTCCCATGCTGTTTATCTCCAGCGCCATAATGCAGGGAGCGGCGGCAGCAATAATTTTTAATTATTTCGCTACAAAAATACGCGGCAAAGAGCTTGATGAAACCATGAACGGGGCCATTCAGGCTGCTGGCAAGGTAATGTTTTTCATGCTGGTAATGATTGTAGTAGCCACTTTCTGGAGACTGGTACCCTACTATGTTGGTGGCACGGATAATGGTCGCCTGGCGGCAGATGCACTTCTAAGCGGCCCGCTTTCCACCAACTTCAAGTTCTTTGAGCTGTCTATTGGAATGATTATTCCTCTTATTCTTATGATAATTACAAAACTCAAAAGCCCGCTTATGCTGGTTATTTCCGCAGCTCTCGTGCTGCTGGGCATGTTCTTTGCCCGTTATGACATGGTAGTGGCAGGGCAGATGGTACCTCACTACCTCGGGTGGGATAATCTTCCTAATTTCCTCTCCTACTCACCTTCAGTAGGCGAGATACTTGTAACCCTTGCCGGTTTCGGTCTCATTGGGGTAGGCTTCCTGCAGGGAGAGCGTTTCTTTGGCAAGTCCCTCTCAGACGCCGGGGACCATCATTAATCAGTACTGAATTCTTTGCAGGCCTTTGTGCGGCCTGTGAGTTTGTTTTTGTGGCCTGCATACGGCATTCGCCGTCTGCAGGCCTTTTTTGTTTTTTAAACCGCCCGCTTCGCTCAAGACGCAAAGGACGCAAAGATTGCTCGTTCCCAAACTCCTGTTTGGGAACGTACAGCCGGAAGCTCCAGCTTCCACACAGCGGCAGGTGACCCACCCTGCAGGTATCAATAA
>WFRQ01000400.1 GCA_015486425.1 Deltaproteobacteria bacterium
AAATCGAAAGTTTGCATATATAGGCATGTACTTAATGGCAGTTATGCTGGTTCCCACAGATATCTTCTCACAACTGCTGCTCTGTCTGCCGCTATCAGCAATTTATGAAGTTGGTATATTGCTTGGGAGTATTTTTTCCAGAGAAGAACCGGAAGAAGTCAAAGAGGAGATACAAAGCAGGGAACTGCAGGAAAAAGATACTACAGACTCAGATTAGGGAATACTAATGCAGCTCTTATACAACAAAACGCTGATCAGTTACATCAGAAATTCCTAATTCACAGGATTAAAACAATGCCAGGAAACACATTTGGACAGATATTCCGCATAACAACATGGGGAGAATCGCACGGACCGGCCCTTGGAGTGGTGATAGATGGGTGTCCGCCAAGGCTTGCCCTATCCGAAGAAACTATTCAAAAGGCCCTTGACAGGCGGCGGCCTGGCAAAGGCGGTGTGGCCGAAACTACGAGGAAGGAGCCTGATCGGGTTGAAATTCTCTCTGGAGTATTCAACGGCCTTACCACAGGGACCCCTATATCCCTTGCCATACGTAATAAAGACGCAAAGAGCAAATCATATTCAGAGCTGGAACGGCTCTTCCGACCCGGGCATGGTGACTTCACGTACTTGAAACGTTACGGCATTCGGGATCACAGGGGCGGAGGCCGTTCGTCCGGGAGGGAGACTGCTGCCAGAGTTGCTGCCGGTGCAGTGGCGCAGGTACTGCTTGATTCAGAAGGAATTAAGGTACAGGCCTACACTGTTTCCCTTGGTGGCATCAGAGCTGAAAAAATGGACATGGAGCAGTGTACTCAAAACAGGCTGTTCTGCCCTGACAGTTACGCAGCCCTGCGTATGGAGGAACGGGCCGCTGAGGCAAGAAAGGCAGGGGATTCCCTCGGGGGGGTGGTAGAGGTTATGGCAACCGGTGTGCCTGCAGGAATAGGAGACCCTGTATTTGACAAGTTGGATGCAGAAATTGCAAAGGCCCTCATGTCAATTGGCGCAGTAAAAGGTGTTGAGATTGGTTCAGGCTTCAAGGCGGCTGAACTCACGGGTTCACAGAACAACGACCCAATAGGTCCCGATGGTTTTATGAGCAACAACGCAGGAGGTATCCTGGCTGGAATATCAAACGGCGAACCAGTTGTTGCAAGGGCGGCAGTAAAGCCTATTCCATCCATCTCCCTTGAACAGGATACAGTTGATATTGATGGCAACCCTGTAAAGCTCAGTGTAAAGGGCAGGCATGATATTTCCGCGATACCACGGATTGTGCCTGTATGCCAGGCCATGATGAGACTGGTGCTTGCTGATCACCTGCTGAGGACAAGAACTCTCACTGCGAAGACGTGATTACATGGAGTCCATTTATGCACTGATTACTCTCAAAACACTGCCATCCCTTACACTGAAGGGAGCGTTCCCCGTTTGTCCCAATATCATAACGTGCTGCGGCTATGTAACTTTTTGAGACTGGTTCTGAAACTGTTATGAGGTCTTCCCAACGTTCCATGCAGGGTTTCTCGCAGAACAAGCCTCAAAAAGCCACACAGCCTCCACAACAATAGAAAAGGCGGGATAAACAGGGAATGCTCCCTACACTGAACAATTGCGAAAGAAGAAGGTTTTCTAATGAACAGACTTGAAAGCAGCCCTGCCGGTCACTCTCCCTCTGTTGGCATTGTGGGCGGAAATGGCCGAATGGGCAGATGGTTCACAGACTTTTTCAAAGGCAAAGGCCTGGATGTTACAGTCTCGGATATTGATACAAAAGTAACTCCAAAAGATATTGCCCGTCACTGTGACATAGTTATCCTCTCCCTGCCCATGGAGGTATTTCCTTCTGTTGTGAGAGATATCGGACCGCTTATCCCTGAAGAGTCTCTGCTTACGGACTTCTGTTCCCTTAAAGAGAAACAGGTAAAGTGCATGCTGAAAAATTCCACATGCAGTGTGATAGGCACCCATCCCCTTTTCGGACCCATTGAAGAGAGTATTGAGGGAAGAAGAGTGGCAATCTGCCCCGGCAGGGGGAAACGCTGGCTTGCATGGTGGGAGGGGTTCTTCAGGCATCACGGAGCCAGGACTACCATATTTTCCTCTGCAGAACATGACAGAAGTATGGCCTGGGTTCAGGCCCTTAATCATTTCATACTTCTCTGCCTTGGCAAGGCCCTGGAAGAAGATGGAATCGACATGAACCATGTCTTTGAGCTTGCCACGCCCAGTTTTGAAAGACAACTTCACATTGTTGCCCGCCTCTGTTTTCAGGATCCGG
>WFRQ01000401.1 GCA_015486425.1 Deltaproteobacteria bacterium
ACAGATCTAAAGAAAATCCTTATAATAGGCTCTGGCCCCATTGTAATCGGCCAGGCCTGCGAATTTGACTATTCGGGTACCCAGGCCTGCAAGGCGCTGAAGGAAGAGGGGTATGAGGTTGTGCTGGTAAACTCCAATCCAGCCACCATCATGACAGACCCTGAAACAGCTCACAGGACCTATATTGAACCAATTACCCCGGAGGTTGTTGAAAAGATAATCAGGCAGGAGCGCCCTGATGCAATTCTTCCAACGCTGGGCGGCCAGACAGGCCTCAATACTGCTGTAAAGGTGGCTGATTCCGGCGTACTTCAAGAGCTTGGTGTGGAGATGATCGGCGCAAGCCGCGCGGTCATACACAAGGCTGAGGACCGGGAGCAGTTCAGGCAGGCAATGCACAACATTAACCTGCGCATCCCTGAGAGCGAAATTGTCCGTTCCATGGACCAGGCCCTTGAGGCAGCGGCAAAGATAGGCTACCCCATAATCGTGCGTCCGAGCTTTACGCTTGGTGGCAGCGGAGGCGGCATAGCCTACAACGAAGACGATTTGCGCAAGATATGCAAGCAGGGGCTTGATCTCAGCATGATTCACGAGGTCATGCTTGAAGAGTCGGTGATAGGGTGGAAGGAGTTTGAGCTTGAGGTTATGCGTGACAGGAATGACAACTGCGTCATTATCTGTTCCATAGAAAACCTCGATCCCATGGGGGTCCACACCGGTGACAGCATAACCGTGGCCCCTGCGCAGACCCTGACTGACAGGGAATATCAGGAGCTTCGTGATGCCTCCCTTGCCATAATAAGAGAGATAGGAGTTGAGACAGGCGGCTCCAATATCCAGTTTGCGGTAAACCCTGACAACGGCGACATAGTGGTAATTGAGATGAACCCCAGGGTGTCACGCTCCTCTGCGCTTGCATCCAAGGCCACGGGTTTTCCAATAGCAAAGATAGCGGCAAAACTTGCCATAGGCTACACGCTTGACGAAATTCCAAATGATATCACACGTGAGACAATGGCCTCCTTTGAGCCCACCATTGACTACTGCGTTGTGAAGATACCGCGCTGGACATTTGAAAAATTCCCTGCTGCAGAAGACCTTCTCACCACCTCCATGAAGAGCGTGGGGGAGACAATGGCCATAGGCCGCACGTTCAGGGAGGCTTTTCAGAAAGGGCTCCGTTCTCTTGAAATAGGCCGCTATGGTTTATCCTTTGACGGCAAGGACAAGTGGGACAAGTCAGGAAAGCTGCCTGAGAGAAATGAGATAATAAATCGGCTCCGCACCCCTAACTCTCAGCGCATTTTTTACATTGTACTGGCGCTTCAGCAGGGTTTCAGTATTAATGAACTGTACGAGCTTACCAGGATTGATCCCTGGTTCCTGTTCCAGATTGACAGGATAAGGCAGGAGGGCAACCGTATCCGAAAGACAGTCCAGGAGAAGGGGGCTGATTCGGTACTGAAGGACAGGGACGCCCTGTACCATTTCAAGCGTGAGGGTTTCTCTGATTTTCAGCTTGCCTGCATAACCGGCCTTTCTGAAAGCCAGGTCAGGGATAGGCGGCAGGAGTCTGGAGTCAAGCCGGTTTACAAACTGGTTGATACATGTGCCGCAGAGTTTGAGGCCTACACGCCATACTACTACTCCACCTATGAGACAGAGGACGAGGCAAGGCCCGATGAGCGCAGGAAGATAATGATCCTTGGCGGCGGCCCCAACCGCATCGGACAGGGCATAGAGTTTGACTACTGCTGCGTGCATGCATCATTTGCCCTTGCAGAGGAGGGTATTGAGTCAATCATGGTAAACTCAAACCCCGAGACAGTTTCAACAGACTATGACACCTCTGACAAGCTCTACTTTGAACCCCTGACCCTTGAGGATGTGCTGCACATAGTTGAAACAGAGAAGCCTGACGGCCTGATTGTGCAGTTCGGCGGGCAGACCCCGCTTAACCTGGCAAGCGCTCTGGAGAAGGCAGGGGCGAAGATCATTGGCACAAGCCCTGACAGCATTGACATGGCAGAGGACAGAAAGAGGTTCCAGGCAATGCTTCACAAACTTGGGCTTGTTCAGCCTGCAAATGGTACTGCCCGTGCCCTTGAGGAGGCCCTTGAGATAGCCCGAACCATATCATACCCGGTGGTTGTCCGTCCTTCATTCGTGCTTGGCGGCAGGGCAATGCGCATTGTCTTTGACTCTGACGAGCTTACCGAGTTTATGGCAGAGGCTGTTGATGTTTCCCAGGGGCATCCGGTGCTTATAGACAAGTTCCTTGAGGATGCAACGGAGATAGACGTGGACGCCATATCGGACGGAGAAATTACTGTAATTGGCGGCATCATGGAGCATGTGGAGGAGGCAGGTATCCACTCTGGTGACTCTGCCTGTGTACTTCCCCCCTACAGCCTTGATTCAGACATGATTGGCATCATAAAAGATGCCACCAGGGCAATGGCGGCAGAGCTTAATGTCATTGGACTTATGAATGTGCAGTACGCTGTCAAGGATAATCAGCTCTATGTAATTGAGGTG
>WFRQ01000402.1 GCA_015486425.1 Deltaproteobacteria bacterium
ATTCCTGGTATTGTTACCATCTATCACCAGGTTACGGCGGAAAAGATGGATGAGGCCATGAGTGGGCTTCCCAGCGCATTTGCCGTGACCCTCTATGGAGAAGATTATGATACTCTTGAAAGAGTTGCCTCAAGGGTGGAAGAGGCGGCAGGAACCATTCCCTCCATTGCAGCAACAGTGAACAACGCCAAATTTAAGGTGCCGCAGCTCCTTGTAACTCCCAGACGTGATCATCTGGCCCGCTATGGAGTGGACGCGGATAGAATCCTGCAGGAGGTGCGTTTTCATACGGGAGGCGACATTGTGGGAAACATCATCAAAGATCAGGTGGTTATACCCATATTCCTGCGTGATCCACTGGGAGAGAGGATCACAGAAGAACAGATCAGGCAGATCAGAATCAAGACTGCCCTTGGATACGTGCCGATTGAGAGACTAACCGCGATCAAAACGGCTGAAAGCGCAGGTTCAATACAGCACATCAATCTTCAGCGTGTTGTGACACTCCCAATGGAGATAGATGGTCCGATACCACAGGTTCGAACGGCGCTGATGCGAAAAATTAAAGAAACAGGACTTCCTGAGGGCTATTTTGCCAGATTCGGCGGTGAGTATGAAAACCTGCTGGATATGGCCGGGGATTTTGCTGTGTATGGCATAATTTCTGTACTCCTGATTTTTATCATAATCACCATTCATCTTGGCAATATGAGAGATCCCCTTGCCATATTACTGAACCTGCCACTTCCCTTTGCAGGTGCCTTTCTTGCAATGGTCATTACTGGCGCGGAGGTTAATCTTTCCTTTATAATCGGACTGATTACACTCCTTGGCATAGGTATCAACCATGGTATTGTTCTTCTGCACTTTGTTAAAGAATACCGCAGCCAGGGGATGGAAATAATCCCTGCCATTGAAAAGGCGGCAGGCGTACGCACCCGTCCCATACTCCTTACCGTGCTTACATCTATCATTGCGCTTTTCCCCATTGCCCTGGGTATAGGCACTGGATCGGAGATTCAGCAGTCCCTGGCCATCTGTGTTATTGGGGGGCTGCTTGCAAGTATTTTTTTTACGCTTAATTGCCTGCCGCTTGTTTACTGCAGGGTACACGGAATATCTTTGATGGGTAAATGACATGACCTGCAACCTGAACTTTCATGTTACGCTGTCCATTCGGTGCCCCGGACATAAAAAACATAAACCTTGTTTTAATCCATGAGTGTCAATGGCTGATTAAAGAATGTATTTTACGCTCAATTCAACTTACGACAAACCTTGCAAGTGTACGGGAAATGTCCCCTCCGGCTACGCTCCATGCTTGACGCCTGTTCCTGATCTGCGTACAATAGGAACACACACTGAAGGAGGTTTATCATGCCCAAAACTCGTATCAATGTAAGTCTCGACCAGGATCTTGCCGAATTCGCCAAGGTCTTTGCCGCTGAAAACCGCACGTCGGTTGCGGACATTATTACGCAATACCTCCTGGCCCTGAAACGGCGCGTGGATGGTGAATATATGGAAACTATCCTCTCCCATCCTGCCTTTAAGGAGGCCATGGAAGAGGCTCAGGTCAAACTGCGTACAGGAACAGCGAAGTGGCATTCATATGATGAGGTTTTCGGGGAGTGATGAAAACCAGATTCGAAACCGCGTTCCTGAAGGCAGTTAAAAAACACGCGGCTATAAAAAAAGCAGTCCAAAAAAAGGTTGATATGATTATTGAAAATCCAGTTGCCCTAGGCGAACCCTTGAAGGGGAACTGGCAAGGTTTTTACTCATGTCCAGTAAAGCGTAATTTTATAATCATCTATCTCTATTGTGAGGCGTGTCGGAAAAAGGGAGATGACGCTGTGGTTGCTTGTTCGGAATGTTCACATACACCGGACAAGACAATCAAATTTGTTCTATTAGGCCCTCATGATAAGGCCTATGGCATATGACATGACTATTTTGAAAAACAAAAACGGCAGTTGCTGAGGGCCGGACAAGAGCCAGCCTGGTCAGGCTTGTGAATTTCCAACTGATGTTAAAAACAGACACTCCGAGCCGGAAAACTGCATGGTCTGCGGTGCCCGGCTGGAATATTTTGCCACAGAAAGAAAACTTACATGCAGCTCCTGTGGCAAGGTTGAAAAAGGCTCGGTCAGATGTCCAGAGGGCCACTACGTCTGTGATGAATGTCACAACCACCAATCCATAATCCTTGTGCAAAAAATATGCTCGGAAACCACCTCAACTGATCCGCTTCATATTTTTGAAAAGATGATTGCTGCACCTGATATTCCCATGCTTGGATGTCACCATGCATTTATGGCTGCCGGTGCGTTTATAACTGCAGTAAAAAATCAGGGAAATGTAACAGTATCAAAGGATATGATGCATGAAGTATATGCGAGAACAAAGCGGCAGGCCATAGGAGGGTACTGCGGCCTTACCGGTGTTTGCGGTATTGCTCCGGCCCTTGGTGCCTGCTTCGCCGTTATTCTTGGCTCCAAATGTGGAACTGATTCATTACAGAAAATTACCATGAGTGCGGTATCAGAAATAGTGCTGGCAATTACAGACCTGACAGGGCCGAGCTGCTGCAGGGCATATGCAAGAAAATCCCTGGAAATTGCACGGAATTTCGCATCTGATTGTCTGCAGATCAATTTATCAAGGATGAGCAGCCATATAGCCTGCAGTGATGTGGAAAGACACCCTCATGGCTGCAGAAAAAAGCTGTGCCCCTATTACAAACCGGGTTCCCGCGAAAGCAGGGTGCAAATATGAGAATACTGGTAGTCGAAGATGACAGGACAATAAGGAGTTTTGTGGAGCAGGACTTTAAGAAGGCAGGATTTTTCTGGTTCCCAAACTCCAGTTTTGGAACCATGAACCGAAAGCTCCTGCTTCCCCTTTACTCATATAATGTCACTTGCAGCAAGAGCATATTTTCGTTGTTATAATTTTTTGACAATATCTCATATTGAGATATAGTTCATAACATGCATATTATTACCCGAAAACGCCTGCTTGAGTTTGCTGAAAAGCATCCAGATTGCAACACCGCCCTTAAATCCTGGTATAGAATCGTAAAGCAGACGAAATTTAATTCATTTGCAGAACTGAGACAAACATTTCCAAGCGCTGATCAAGTAGGCAAATTAACGGTTTTCAATATTGGAGGAAATAAGGCGCGTTTGATTGCAGCGATCCATTATAACAGATCTCGGGTCTATATCCGACATATTCTCACTCATAAGGAATATGACAGGGGAACCTGGAAGGAGCATAAATGAATACGCAGATTGAAAAAATTGCCAAAATCTGGCCTGGCATTCAAAATATATTTTCGGTGCCACATAATCAGAAGGAATACGACAGATTAGTCGATATTCTTGATGGCTTAATCGATGAAGTAGGCGAAAATGAATCACACCCTTTGGCCTCTCTGATGGAAACTCTGGGGAGTCTTATCGAATCATATGAGACTCAAAATATTCCGGTGATAGAAGGCAGTCCAAGCGATGCCTTGAAAACTCTTTTGGAGGAGCATGATCTGAAACAATCAGATTTACCTGAAATCGGAAGTCAGGGAGTAATTTCAGAGATACTCTCCGGTAAACGCCAATTTAATGTTCGTCAGATCAAGCTGTTGAGCAAACGATTTAAGGTGTCGCCGGCTGTCTTTATATAAACCACGTTTTTTGCTTATTCCTGAACTCCATGTTGGGAACCATGAACCGGAAGCTCCTGCTTCCCCTGTACGCATGTAATGTCACTTGCAGCAAGAGCGTATTTTCATTGTTCATTTTGCCCGTCCCGGGAATGGCGGTTTATCCGAAAATGCCATTCTGTGGTCTGTTCAGCCTTTTGGTTGATTTCGGTAAGATCGAATTGGCTTACATGTAGCAGAAAACCCTTTGCGTCCTTTGCGTCTTGAGCGAAGCGGGCGGTTCAAAAAACCGGAATGACGACATTTTTATTGTTCGTTTTGCTCGTCCAGGGAATGGCGGTTACCATGAGCGCAATATCTGAAATAGTGCATGCAATAACAGAACTGACAGGGCAGGGCTGCTGCAGGGCGTATGCACGAAAATCCCTGGAAATTGCACGGGATTTCGCATCTGATTGTATGCAGATCAATTTATCAAAAATGAGGAGTCATATAGCCTGCAATGATATGGGAAGACACCCGCATGGCTGCAGAAAAGAGTTATGTCCCTATTACAAACCGGGTTCACCTGAAAGCAGGATGCAAATATGAGAATACTGGTAGTCGAAGATGACAGTACAATAAGAAATTTTGTGGAGCAGGGGCTCAGGGAAGCAGGATTTGCAGTTGACACAGCAGCAGATGGAGAAGAAGGACTCAATTTTGCTCTGTCAGCGCCTTATGATGCAGCAGTCATTGACATTATGCTTCCAGGTATTGACGGTCTGAAACTCATATCAGAAATGAGACACAGGGGCATTGCCACGCCTGTAATTATCCTTTCAGCCAAAAGATCTGTTGAAGACCGCGTAAAGGGGCTTGAGACAGGAAGCGACGACTACCTTGTAAAGCCTTTTGCCTTTTCCGAGCTTCTTGCAAGGGTGCAGGCCCTTATAAGGCGGACAGGAAACATTAACAATCCACTGGAACTTTCAATTGGAGACCTGTCAGTGGATATCACCACAAGAGAAGTCAGGCGCGGGGACAGAAAGATTACGCTTCAGCCAAAGGAGTTTGCCCTGCTTGAATACCTCCTCCGGAACAGGGGCAGGGTGATTTCAAAGACCCTGCTTCTGGAACATATATGGGACTTCAGTTTTAACCCGCAGACCAATGTGGTGGATGTCCTTGTGTGCAGGTTGAGAAACAAGGTTGACAAGGGGTTTGAAAAGAAACTCATTCATACCATAAGAGGTGTGGGCTATGTCCTTAAGGAGGATTAAGGAACTCCTCTCTGCCACAGCGTTCAGGCTCACCGCATGGTACTCTGCCATATTTATCATAAGTTCCGGTCTTATTTTTTCCCTTGCCTTCCATACGTTATCCAGCACAATAACCGAACAGGACCGGGAACAGATAAATCTCAAGCTCCAGGAGTATATCTCAACCGCACGTGATGAAGGCATGGACGACCTGATCGAGGAGGTTGCAAGGGAAAATGAATCTTACCGGGCCTCTGGTTATTTTGTGCGCCTGATTGATAATACGAACCGTACTCTTTTCTGTTCCGTGCCAAGGCGGTTCAAAGACATGGACTGCTCCCAAATCCCCCTCTCCCCTGAGGGAAAAGGCCGTTATCTTACAATAAGGAGGCATGAAGACGAGGATGTGCTTGATATACTCACCGCTGATCTTCCGCAAGGTTTTAAAATTCAGGTGGGCAAGTCCTCTACACAGAGGGAAAATCTCATTGAACGCTTCTATCAGATTTTTTCCATAACGCTTCTTCTGATTACTGTCACAGGCTTTGTGTCCGGCGCCTTTCTATCCTTCAAGGTTCTTTCGCCACTCCGGGATCTCATCAGGACAGTTCGGAGCATAAATGCCGGAAGCATGGAGGCAAGGGTCCCAGTAAGGCATGAAAAGGCGGGAGACGAGCTTGATATGCTGGCACGGCTCTTTAATGAGATGCTCCAGCGCATTGCTGACCTGGTGAGGGGAATGAAAGAGGCCCTTGATTATGTTGCGCACGACCTCAGAACCCCTGTCACAAGGCTCAAGGCGGTAGTGGAATCAACTCTTCAGAAACAGGCCGGCAGGGAAGAACTTGAAAACGCCCTGATGGACTGCGCGGAAGAGGCTGACAGAATATCCGTAATGCTGACAACCCTTATGGATATATCAGAGGCAGAGACCGGGGTCCTGCGGCTCGATTTAAAGGTGCAGGCCATTAAACCTGTCATCCTTGATACTGTGGAACTGTATGAATATGTTGCGGAAGAAGAGGATTTTTCAATAGTTGTGGAGATCCCGGAAGAGCTTAAAACATCAATAGACAGGAACAGGTTCAGGCAGGCAGCGGCAAACATCATAGACAACGCCATAAAGTATGGAAAGCCTGGCGGCAGGCTTGAAATAAAGGCTTTTCAGGAGAATAACAGGATTATACTCACATTTTCAGATAACGGCTCAGGTATATCAACAAAAGACATGCCCCATATATTTGACAGGCTTTACAGGGGAGATAAAAGCCGCTCCCGTAAAGGCATGGGGCTGGGCTTAAGCCTTGTAAAGGCAGTTGTCCAGGGCCATGGCTTTGACCTGGATGTAAAGAGCAAACCGGGCAAGGGGACTGAAATTATAATCATCATGCCTGTTGCCTGACTTTTTAAGTTGTGAGAAATTTTGAGAGGTTATCCGTCACATTTTTCAACCATTAGGATGCCGCGCAGAAAAATTAGTAACTTCTCAATAAGTGCTGGTAAAAAGCTTGGATCCCCGACAACTACATTCGGGGATGACGATCTGAACTGCCTGCAACTCCGTCATTCCGGCAGGTTGCGCTCGTTCCCAAACTCCAGTTTGGGAACGCATACCCGGAAGCTCCAGCTTCCAGACAAGGGCAGGTAATGCCGCACAGCCGGTATTAA
>WFRQ01000403.1 GCA_015486425.1 Deltaproteobacteria bacterium
ATGCCCCAATTTTATATCCTGTGCGTGGAGGACATAATCCTGAGCCAGCAGTACGGCCCTCCCTGGTTTACTGTTGGTGGCCGCGTTCATTCGGCTGCCTTTTCAGGGCTCCATATCACCTACGGGATCATGAGTTCCATGTTAGGCGTGGCATAAGGAGAGTTAAAGGTGGAGGACGGGTTTTGTTTACACATGATTTTAATCATATTACCTTATCACCTACCTGACCATAATCCAAATCTCACGGAGAGGAAAAACAAAGGGAGGAAAAATCATGAGTAGAGGAGCATCCATTCCGAACATAGTCTTGTCTTCAGTTTATATCAAAACATTCAGATCAAAAGGGCATATAGGCAGAAAATTACTGGCGACAGTGCGTTGTATGATATTTTGCGGGATCATGTTAGCCGCCTGCATGGCTTACTGTGAAGAAGTTGTCATGCCCTACACCTCTCTTTTGACAAGTGGGGCAAGAGACATTGAAAGTTTCACTATTGGTGACAATGTATACATTGCAGTGGCTAACTGTCCGAAGGAACATCCTGAGGCCGATTCAATTATATACCGTATTGATGATGGTTCTTTTGTGGAGATACAGTCCATTCCTACTCAATGCGCTGAGGGCTGGGAGAGCTTTAAGATAGACAACGATACTTACCTCGCTGTGGCTAATCGCCGAAATGATTCCACAGGGAATATTAACTCTATCATATATAAATGGAACGGGACATATTTTGAAGAGATACAGTCCATTCCTACTCACGGCGCTTTTGACTGGGAGAGCTTTAAGATAGACAACGACATTTATCTTGCTGTGGCTAATTATTACAATGATTCCACATTCAATATTAATTCGACTATCTACAAATGGAACGGTCACTCATTCGCGCAAATGCAGTCCATTCCCACTCACGGTGCTGTGGACTTGGAGAGTTTCAAAATAGGTAACGACACTTACCTCGCTGTGGCTAATGATTACAATGATTCCACATTCAATATTAATTCGATTATCTACAAATGGAACGGCTACTCATTCACGCAAATGCAGTCCATTCCCACTCATGGCGCTGTGGACTGGGAGAGTTTCAAAATAGGTAACGACACTTACCTCGCTGTGGCTAATTATCGCAATGGTTCCAAGCATAATATTAATTCGACCATCTACAAATGGAACGGCTACTCATTCGCGCAAATGCAGTCCATTCTTACTCACGGCGCTTTTGACTGGGAGAGCTTCAGCATGGGTAACGACACTTACCTCGCTGTGGCTAATAATTACAATGATTCCACACGTAACCTTCAGTCAATAATCTACAGATTTAATGGCTGCTCATTTATTGAGTCACAGATAATTAACACTGCCGGGGCATGTGACTGGGAATATTTTACAAAGGGGCGGGATATCTATCTTGCCGTAGCAAATTATTATAACAATACCACTTATAATATCCCGTCTGACATATTCAGAAAGGAAACACCTACGGCCAACGCCGGCCTTGACGTGATAACCTATGATTCTGTGTTGCTTGACGGAAGCGGGTCTTATGACGGGGAAGAGGGAGTAATCACCGACTGGCAGTGGACCATTACGTCACACACTGACCCCTCTCATAACCGCATTGCAAACGGAGAGGCTGTAACATTGGAAAATCTTGCCCCGGGTTTTTATACAGTCAAATTGACAGTCACTGACTATGACGGATATACGGATACGGACGAAATGATCACGGCGGCAATAGGGAAAAAAGGGGATTTCGACAGGGATGGAGATGTAGATGGCAATGATCTTGCCGAATTTTCAAGCCATTACGGCAAATAAGAATAGATATTTAAAAAAACCGCGGGCAGCCACTGTCCGCGGGCCAACCAGACTTTCATCATGCTGCTCCCGCCCGGCCGGTGCTATATCATAGGGCGTGAAAAGTACAAGTGAAAGCCCATTGCGTTTTCACCACAAAGATTGTGGGTCTGTTTCCCCTCGTTTCCTACGTTTACCGTTTTACGGAGTAGCGCATCTGCACGCTGCTTTGGCTAATAAAGGGTATAACGCTGGTGCCATCTAAGGGGCTGTCCAAAAATAACTTACCGATTTCGCATCTCATCTTCAGGCCATCCTGACTCACTTCAATCACAAAATCTTCAACGTAGCCCGGCTACGCCTGCGGTTTTGCTCAATCAGTTCAACTCAGCCTGACCCAAATCTGAGCGCGCCATCATCCAACTTATTTTTGGACAGCCCCTTAGCAGATCAATGCCCCAGTCACTGAGTCCTGTCAGTTTTATCCTGCAGCAAACTGCACTGACGGAAACAGGTTCCTGTCAGTGTGGGGCAGGAACAGGCATGACACATAATGATCCATGAACTGCGGGTTGTCACTGAGGTCAAAGTGGGTCATCATCTTGGACACCTCGTTCATCTCACCAAATGCCTGCCAGGAGAATGCCGCGGCCCTTGCCCCGATAAGTGAGCTGTTTCCGGCAAAGAAAAATTTATCTCTTGGAAGGTCCGGCAGTAGGCCTATGGTAATTGCCTGGTCCAGATCAAGATAGCTTCCGAAGTTGCCTGCGAGAATTACCCTGTCCAGGTCTTCAATACCCATTCCCACAGATTCAAGCAGTGTCAGGTAACCTGCGAACATGGCGCCCTTTGCCCTGATGAGGTTTTCTACATCCGCCTCTGTAAATACTATATCCTGGCCTGTGGCTGCCGCAGAGCCTTCCACAACAACGTATTCCCATCCATTTTTACCCTGACGTACCCTGTCAGTGTTGAGATCGCGCCTGAATTTGCCCTGCTGATCAAGCACGCCTGTCATGAACAGCCCCGCAAGCAGGCTTATGATGCCTGAGCCGCAGATGCCCTTTGCCTTTTTCCCGCCGATGGAAAGGGCCATTGGTTCATAGGTTTCAGGATGAATGTGCACCACTTCAATGGCCCCTGTGGTGGCCCTCATTCCGTGTTGTATCCCACCGCCTTCAAAGGCAGGGCCTGCTGAACATGCAGCACATGCCATCCAGTCCTGGTTTCCGAGCACTATCTCTCCGTTGGTTCCAATGTCAATAAAGAGAGTAAGCTCAGGATTATGGTTCAGGCCCACCCCTACCACGCCTGCCACAATGTCTCCGCCTACATAGCTTGCCACGCATGGCGCAAGGAAAATACGCACATGCTCCGGTACCTTGATGCCTATTTCCGCAGCTCTGACCGGCATGAACCTGCTTGCAACAGGCACATAGGGCTGGGCCCTGAGGAAGCGTGTTTCAAGGCCAAGCAGAAAGTGGGTCATGACAGTGTTGGCGGCAATGGTCATGAGGCTCAGGTCATCAGGCGAAACTTCATTCTCCTCAAGGAGTTCCTGGACAAGTCCGTTGAGACAGGCCGCGATTTTTTCCTGAAGCACAAACAGCCCGTCCACACCCTTTGCAAATTCCATCCTGGAGATTACATCTTCACCATAGCTGACCTGCGGGTTGTAGTTGGATTTTTCTCCGATGATTTTTTCCGTGGTCAGGTCAAGGAGCTGTGCTGATACGGTGGTTGTGCCTATATCAACTGCAACTGCATAATGCTGTGACAGACAGTCACCAGGCTCTACGCGTATCAGGCGTCGCACATCGCTCTTTCTCCCCTCCATTATACTGGCTGTTACATTCCATCCTGATGAGCGGAGCGATTCAGGGAGGGTGTAAAGCACCTGGCTGTCCACATTAAATGAAATGCCCTGAAAATGTCCCTGTCCCAGTTCACGTCTGAGTCTTGAGAGATCACTTTCATGGTCCTGCAGGGAGGGCTCAGGAAGGTCAAGCTTTATCTTGGCTACAGCAGGATGCAGTCGCCATTTTACAGAGGCTCCATGTGTGCTGATCCAGGAAACAGCCTTTGCGGCGCCTGGTCTTGCCAGAGCCTTTCTGTCCATCTCTGATTCCACCGGGACCCGTATTGTAACATCTGTGAGCGGGTAGGTGGCACAGGCCTTCCAGCCGCCATCAGGAAGTTCCTCGCCCTTTACCTGGCCTGATTCCACAAAGATTCTGCACTTGTTGCAGACACCTGCGCCGCCACACGAGGCATTGACATGGACGCCTGCGCGCATTGCGGCCTTGAGGAGGTTTTCATCTGAAGGGACATCGATGGTGGAGTTGGTGGGTAAAAAAGTTATTTTGGGCATAATTTCAGCATCCTCTGCACTTTTCATCATTCGCAGTTGCAGCACAGACCAGGCTGGGCAACAATAGCTCTCTCATGAGTCAGTTATTGAATCTGCATTCAAACATAAAGTACACACTTTTCAAGAATGAGTTTTCCCCGAAGACAGCTCAAAGCTGAAAGCTCAATGCTCAAAGTAAAAGAAGCTGTTCTCTGGTATCTGCTCACAGGCTGCTGCAGATACAAGGCGAAGGGCGCGCAGACGTACAACACCTGCTTCAAGCGTCTGCTTCAAGCGTCAGGCAACGCCGTAGATGCGGCACCCTGTGAGCAGATACGTTTTGTGCAGATTTTCTCGCAGAACAAACCTCAAAAGCCACACAGTCTCCACAAAAACTTGAAAAGACGGGACAAACGGGGAACGCTCCCATAATGGGCATTCCTCTTTCGCGGATATGCAGCAAATTCGAAAAATCGTTCAAATCAGGTGCGAAGAAACAATGGTGGGAGCGGCCTCTATCATGTCCTGACAGGTACATGCTTCACATGGATACACAGGGGAAAACAGGCTTAGGAGTGACAATTATATTTCCGTGTTATGTAACTGCTCACCCCTCTCCAGGATGAATTCCCATAACGGAAAGTCGCTTTTCACGCAACATTTTTTTGCTTGACACGTATCTACTCAGGGGGTGCTGCAGATGCAAGGCGGAGGGGACGAAGGCGTACTTCCCGTACTTCGAGTCCCCGACAACGCGGCAGATGCGGTCCCCCCTGAGTAGATACCGTGTTATTTTATAAATTCACTCTCTGTGGGCAGTGTTACCGTGAAGGTGATTTCCCTGTCTCTCTGAGTAAAGGAGAGTACACCTCCCATGTTTTTTACCAGCCTGTAGGTCAGGGGAAGCCCCATGATGTGTCCTTCCTCTCCAAATGGCAGGAAGACCTGTTCCGGGTCTTTCATCTTTGGCGTTAAAATGCTGCTCTTTATGTCTATATTGACACTTGATCCTGTCTGATATGATTTTATTTTTATTATCTTGTCATGGCCTATGCCAGAGGCAGCATTCTGAATAAGATTTACAAAAACCTGGGTGAGTATGTCCTTATCCATGAAAACAGGTTTGAGTTCCGGAAAAAGGTCACTTTCGATTTTGATGCATTTTTCGTCCAGGTTCTCCTGCATCAGTTCCTGTGCATGGTTTATCAGTGAATTTACAAAGCATTCCCCAGGGATTATTTCAATGGGCTCAAGGTAATCCCTTATTCTGTTCACCAGATTTTCCAGCCTGCTGCATTCCCTGAGTATTATGGGCGGTTCTGTCAGTTCAGGATGCTTGTCTTGAAGACGTTTTGCAAAACCACCAATGGACATAAGCGGGTTCCTGACCTCGTGGGCTACCTCTGAGGTGACGGTGCCGAGCAGCTCAAGCCTTTCCTTCTGTACCATGGCCTTTTCCAGCATAACCCTGTCTGTTATATCCACAGCCACTGCCTCTATTATGGGTTCACGTTCCTCCCCTACCACAGGACTGTCTCCGGGAATTGTTCTCAGCAGCACATGGATGG
>WFRQ01000404.1 GCA_015486425.1 Deltaproteobacteria bacterium
CTTGAAACAAATACAATTCCCGGCATGACTCCTACCAGCCTGTTCCCACAGGCGGCGGCGGCAGCAGGGCTTGATTTCAGCGCCCTTTTGGACAGGCTGATAGAGCTTGCTCTGGACAGACCGGCCAGGGACCCTTCTGCCTGAAAATGGTTGCCAATCCGGCGGTTAAACAGTAATTTCCCTCTGACTGCTGCCAGCGCAGTATGTCTGAAATGTATCATAATAACCTTGTTTTGAACACTTAATCCATACTCCTTGATATGGGAGAACTTTTCAGGAATGCCAGATTCAGATACGTCACGCCATACAGATTCAGATACCTCAAAGCCATGGGGAGGAAGGTTTCAGGAAGCCACCGAGAAGCTGGTAGAGAAATTTTCCGCTTCCGAGCACTTTGACCGCCGTCTCTGCTTCCATGACATCAAGGGGAGTATGGCACACGCGGCCATGCTTGCCAGGCAGGGTATAATACCCCGGGAAGATGCGGATGCCATCAGGCAGGGGCTTGAAGAGATACGCTCAGAGATAGAATCCGGCGCTTTCAAGTGGCGTCCGGAGCTTGAGGATGTTCACATGAACATAGAGCGTGCCCTGTCTGAAAAGGTTGGAGACGCTGGCAAGAGACTCCATACTGCACGAAGCAGGAATGATCAGGTAGCCACTGACACCCGTCTCTATGTGCGTGATGAAATCCAGCGGATAGACGGTCTGCTCCACACCCTTCAGGAATCCCTTCTTCATCAGGCCAGGAGTCATATCGGTCTGATTATTCCGGGTTTTACCCATCTTCAACACGCTCAGCCAGTACTATGGCCGCATCACTGGCTTGCATATTTTCAGATGTTCAGGCGGGACAGGGAGCGTCTTTCAGACTGCAGGGGCCGTGTGAATATCTGTCCTCTTGGCAGCGCCGCTCTTGCTGGCACAGGCTTTCCCATTGACCGCCAATGGGTTGCCAGAGAGCTTGGCTTCAGTGATATTTCCCGTAACAGCCTTGATGCCGTTGGTGACCGTGATTTCATAATAGAATTTCTTTCAGACCTCAGCATGATAATGCTTCATTTAAGCAGGCTTTCCGAAGAGCTTGTCCTGTGGGCTTCTTCTGAGTTTGGCTTTGTTGAACTACCTGACGGATACTGTACCGGCTCAAGCATCATGCCTCAGAAAAAAAATCCTGACGTGCCGGAACTTGTCAGAGGCAAGACCGGCAGGGTTTATGGCCACCTGGTAAGCCTTCTTACCCTTATGAAGGGGCTTCCACTTGCATATAACAGGGACCTTCAGGAGGACAAGGAGGCCCTGTTTGATGCCGTAGATACAGTGGAACTTTCAGTTGAGGTCATGGCAGGCCTGGTGGCGCGCATTAAACCAAGGCCTGAGCGTCTGAAACAGGTTGTGAATACCGGTTTCCTTACTGCCACAGATCTTGCTGACTATCTTGTAGGTAAGGGGCTTCCATTCAGGGAGGCCCACGAGGTTGTGGGAAGGGCAGTGGCCCAGTGTCTTGATCAGGGGGTGGAGCTTACTGACCTCTCACCTCAAGAGCTTTCCGCCCTGCATCCTGCCATAGGGCAGGATGTGGCAGCCATTCTCACACCTGAAGGCTCGGTTGAGGCAAGGAACTGCCCGGGCGGAACCGGCAGCAAGGCAGTAGCTGCAGCCATAAAAGAGGCAGAGGCATGGCTTGGAAAAAGGGGACGTCAGGTCCAGAGCCAATGATATCAGGACAGGATAAATACAGGCCGTCGGGGTCAGCAGACCGCAGTGGTTATGCCTGGCATCCAATGGCAGCTCTTGCAGCAGTTGTGCTGCTTTTATGCTGTTATGGCTGTGGCAAAAAACTGTTCCCGGTGCCTCCGGGAAAACTGCGCCCGGAACCAGTTGAGGACCTTTCTGCCAGGGTCACACCTGACGGTATAGAACTTTCATGGTCTGTGCCTGTAAGAAACATGGATGGCAGCCCGCTTGTGGAACTTAAATCCTTTGAGCTTTTCAGGGAAGAGGTGCCGCTTGATCAGTACTGCGCCGGGTGTCCTCCCAATTTTGGCAATCCCCTTGTGATTCCATTTGACGCAAAGCCCGAAGAGGCAAGAAAAATGCTCTACGAGGACAGGACGGTCAGGCCGGGAATGCACTATGAGTATGCGGTAAGGGCTGTCAAGGGCATCCTTAACAAGAGTGATATGTCAAACAGGACAGGGGCAGTCTGGCACGCACCGCCACAGGCACCGCAGGGTATCAGTGCCCAGGCGGTTCCTGAGGGCATACGCCTGAGCTGGGAGCCTCCTGCACAGTGGACCGATGGCACTCCTGTTGATGAACAGCTCTCTTACAGCATATTCCGCAGGGAGGAAAAGGCAAAGAAGTGGAAGCACCTTGCTGATATAACAGCCACGGAATTCATTGACAGGAATGCCAGGACAGACCGCATCTACAGTTACCGAGTATCAGCATTTTTCAACTTCCACGGGACTGACGTGCAGGGAGAATATGCAACTGTATCAAATGTAGCTACAAGAGATTTCATTCCGCCTGCTCCGCCCAGGGGGCTTGTTGCAGTACAGACAGGAGAAGGCGTGGAACTGCTCTGGCAGCAGAACAGTGAGATTGATATTGCAGGTTACAGGGTTTACAGGAGAGACCCGGACGGTCTCATCTCCCTGCTTAACCGCATACCGGTCAAGGAGCCCAGGTTTGTGGACAGGGACAGGGTGCCCGCAGGCAGGTACTCATACTGGGTCACTGCAGTGGACAATGCCCAGCCCCCCAATGAAAGCGGCATGTCTTCAATAGTGACAATACGCGTGTATGGCCGTTAAAACTTTTTAATGATGCACTGAACATGCGGTGCTGCAAAGATCGACATGAAAAGTAAGTTCTATCAAACGAAATGCTGAATAGTCAGCAACAAAAATATTTTTAAGACAGTATTTTTATCCGAAAATAGCTCAAAGCTGAAAGCTCAAGGCTCAAAGTAAAAAAAGCTGTTATCTGCTGGTTCCCAAACTCCAGTTTGGGAACCATGAACCGGAAGCTCCTGCTTCTGTACTCAAACAATGTCACACGCAGTAAGAGCGTATTTTCACAGTTCGTTGTGCTCATCCAGGGAATGGTGGTTACCGTGAAAATAGCTCGAGGCTGAAGGCTCAAAGTAAAAGAAGTTGTTCGGATATAAAGACAACCGCGTTCAATTCGGAGAAACTGGAATGAAATCAATATCCGCTTCAGAAATCGCAAAAATGCCAATTCAGCAGCGCCTCCAGCTTGTAGAAGACATTTGGGATTCAATTGCGGGAATGCCGGAAGCGGTTGAGATACCCGAATGGCATAAGGGGGAGTTGGAAAAACGTCTGGAAGCGTACCATGCCAACCCAGATGAAGGATCACCCTGGAAGGATGTAAAAAAAAGAATATTAGAGTGAAATCAAAATGCTTATTGTCAGAAAGGAGGCAGAAGAAGACATCAAGTCCGCATATGAATGGTACGAAGAGAAACGGATCAATCTGGGAGCTGCATTCGTTGAGGAGGTCGACTCGAAGCTACAAAAAATAGAAGAACACCCAGACTTGTATATGGAAGTCATGGGCGACGTTCGTAGAGCTCTTTGCAAAAGGTTTCCTTATTCCATTTACTTCATACACAAAAATATAGATATTGTTGTCATAGCAGTGCTTCATCAGCGGAGAAATCCGGCGGTGTGGCAGGCAAGAAAAAAAGCCGAACAAGGCGCTTAGGGGCTGTTCAAAAATAAGTTGGATGATGGTGCGCCAGATCTATGTCAGGATGGTTTGAAGATGAGATGCGAAATCGCCAAGTTATTTTTGGACAGCCCTTTAGTTCAGGTGTTAGAAGGTCAGCAATAATGCACTATTTTTTATACAGAGACAATGAACTCTGGTGCGAGGACGTGCCGGTTCAGAAGATAGCGGAACAGGTGGGCACACCATTTTACCTTTACAGTGCCCGGACATTCACCAGGCACTTCAATGCATACAAAGAGGCATTCGGGAGCCGCCGGCACCTTGTGGCTTATGCGGTAAAATCAAACAGCAACCTTGCGGTTCTGAATCTGCTGGGCGGCCTTGGTGCAGGGGCGGATATAGTCTCAGGCGGAGAGCTGTTTCGCGCAATGAAGGCAGGAATCCCTGCTGAACGCATAGTCTATTCGGGGGTGGGC
>WFRQ01000405.1 GCA_015486425.1 Deltaproteobacteria bacterium
GATACCACAGTTGGTGCACTGCGATTTATTCCGGAAACTTCAAGCCTGGGCATCACCCCCCAGGCAGCAGGAACAAGGCTTGCCGCAGGGCCTGTCAACATGCCTTCACCTGATGTAACAGTGCGTTCCGCACTCATGGCCGCAGATGTGCGGCTGCGCTCCCTTGATGATATTCCGGCTTCATTCTACAGATTTGTTGGTGAGGGCCGCAGCCTGATATACGCACCTTTCCGAATAATTGAGAAACCTGGCAGCGCGGACTCAGCCACTCTGAGGGCCGTGTGGGGAAACAGGGATATTTTTGAAGTCAAGGCAGATGCGCTTAAAGGGGCTGTAAAAAATTCTGAGCGCCGGAAAGACAGCATAAAATTTCTTCCTCTAATCTGTCCTGAATGTGCAGGCCCGCTTCCCGAGGAAAAAAATGCCCTGACCCTGCATTGTCCACGATGCTTCTCGCTCTGGGGAGTTCATGGAGGGACCTTTGCCAGACTGGAACATACCTGCCTTTCCCTGCCAGCTCAGGCAGGAGCATCCTTGAAAATATCCTTTCTGCCTTTCTGGAACCTGAGCCTGGAACTGAAAAATTTTCCTCTGGAATGCAGGGCTGATGTTAGACGGATGCTGGTCTCCTGGAAGCCTGTTTTGCCAGAGTGGGAGCAGGAGCCCGTGCCCCTGCTGGTACCTGCATTTAAGCTGAACCCCGGACTTTTTCTCAGAATCGCTGCCAGTCTCGGCCTCGCTGATCTGGAACTTGATGCATGCAAACCCGTATTGCCACAGGGGCATACGTGTCAACCAGTACGACTGCCAGTTGAGGAGGCGGCTCAGGCCGCAAAGGTCATACTTGCCCATATGATAAAAAGGCATAAAAAACTCCTGCCTCTAATCCCTGAAACAAGACTTAAAATAAAACGAATCAGGCTCCTTTTCCTGCCGTTTGAAATGGCAGGCAGGGACCTGATCCAGTGTCATACAGGCATCTCTCTAACAAAAAGGGCAATGGAGCTTGGAGAAACCGTTTAAATCCTGAATGGCATGAAACTCCAAATTATTTCTCCCGCTGTATCTGCTCAGGGGGTACCGCATCTGCTGCGTTGTCGGGGGGTGGTAGTCATAATCAGTCAATCAAGACATGACTGATCTGCCTGGTTTCAGTATTAATAAGTGCCCAGCCTGCAGGTTCCTTCTTTCCCATGATTTCTCCGGGATTTAACAGAATGGTATTCCCAACCTGTTCCTGTTGCCACAGATGTGTGTGACCGAAAAATACCATGTGGAAATCTCCGGAACGGGCAAGGGCGCCAGCCATGTCAGGCGCGTGAACAAAACCAAGCCTCAGGCCCCCCGGTTCTATCTGCCCCATCCAGCCGTGAAATGTCACGTGCTGCTCACGCTTTCTGAGACGCTTCATGAGCAGCACCTGGTCCCCGCTGTTATTTCCGAGAATCAGGTGGATATGTCCCGGAAACAGGTCGAGTTCCTCGAGCATGAACGGCGATATCAGGTCGCCGCAGTGGATCATAAGCTCTACCCCGGCCTTATTGGCCTGTAACACCATCTTTCTCATGTTCCAGATATGGTCGTGACTGTCACTGACAACTGCTATTTTCATGCTCGTGCCTTAACAAAAGTCTCTTTATCTCAATTCCTGAGGAAAACCCTGTGAGCCTGCCGCCTGCCCCGACAATTCTGTGGCAGGGGATAAGAATGGGAATGGGATTTGCCTTCAGGGCCTGGCCTGCTGCCCGCGGTGAGCCGCATCCAATGGTGCGTGCTATATCTCCATAGGTTGCAGTAAAGCCGTATGGTACTCTGCCGGCAGCCTCCCATACCTTTTTCTGAAATTCGGTGCCATCTGCCCGGAACTCTATTGAGTCGGGCAGATCTCTGCCATCAAGGATAGCCTGGAAAATGCTCTGAAGCCACTGGGCGGAGGTGCTGATGTCCTTTCCTGCGGGTTTATCCGGTTTGTCCGGTTTATCCATGGCAATCCTGACACCTGTTATAACACCGTCAGTGGCGTAGACATCAATGCGAAGAGAGCATTGGCCAACCATAGTAATGAATGTATCCTTGTTCAAAAAAGCTTCTGACCCTGTCATGCTCTTCCCACAGCCCCGACACTCCATACCCCAATACCCTGCCCCCCGTATCATTCCCCGTGGATATAAATAGACATCAATGCTCATAACCCATGAAGGTTATCTCCCTTCTGCCATACCTTCCGGAAAGCCATACCCCGTGCCCGTCTGTCATTGTGCCCATCATGAAAGGAGGCCTGCCTGTAACTGACGTCACCCGGGCCTCCATGAGACTGCATCTTTCAGGAGGAACAGCCCACAGAAGCTCAAAATCTTCTCCCCCGAACAGTGCAAGATCAAGCGGATTTCCAATGGAACGGCACTGCCTGCACACACTCCTCAGCGCCCTGGAAACCGGTATGTTTTCTTCATGAATTTCTGCTCCGGTTCCACTCATTCTGCACATGTGCGCAAGATCAGTGGCAAGCCCGTCTGACATGTCCATACCTGCGCATGCAAGATTCTCACTCAACAGGAGCCTTCCGAGCCCTATTCTGGGCACTGGATCAAGGTGTCTGCGCTCTAACCTGTCAAGCACAGTACGCCTTACCTTGTGCCGAAGCTGTAATCTGCATGACTGCATGGACAGAATGGCAAGACCTGCCGCAGACTCTCCAAGTGGACCTGAGCAGTAGATGATATCTCCTGGAGAGGCACCGCTTCTGGAAAGCCATCTTCCCTCTGTCAGCTCTCCCATAAGCGTAAGGCTCAGTACAAGCTCTCCCGGAGAAGACACGGTATCACCGCCTGACAGCATGGCGCCATAAGCACCGAGCATTGAACACAGGCCTTCTGCAAATGGTAATATAAAGTCGTCAAGGCATTGCCTGTATCGGGTTGGAATTGCAAGGTTCAGAAACGCCCAGCGTGGAAATGCTCCCTGGGCTGCCATGTCACTGAGATTTACTGCGGCAAGCTTTCTTCCAAGGAACCACGGGTTAAAATAATCCATACTGAAATGAACACCCTCTACCATGGTATCCGTGGTTACAGCTATCCTGCCTGTTCCTTTATGCCCACACAGACCCTGAAGCACCGCACAGTCATCCCCAGGACCTTCAATGGCACCTGCCATGACAGGGGATATGCCTGCGCCGGGGCTTCCACATACACTTAATATTGCATTAATTATTTCTCTTTCGTGTAACCCCGGCATGTCATACCTCAACTATATGTGCGGTCTGTCGATTTCTTGACTTCATTTTTCCCATTGGTTAGATTAAGTATTTCTTAAAGTGGCGGTGGCCTGTTTAATGCGAGAGTGGCGGAACTGGTAGACGCACTGGACTTAGGATCCAGCGGCCCTGCGCCGTGGGAGTTCGACTCTCCCCTCTCGCACCACCTGCTGAATACAAACAGGAGATCAGTGCAAAAGTCAACTCAATGAGGCCACATCCGGCCTGCAACCGGTTCAGCTTCAAATACAATGAAGGTAACAGTATCACAGGCACAGACTGCCCGGAAATCAGGTTCCGGGCTGCGCATTGCCTAAGGGGAGAAGTATGAAAATCTGCACCGGGTACCATAATATACAACTGTGTATCCTGCTGAGATGCTGTTAAAAGAGCTGCGGGCACACATAAACAAAAAATATATCCCAGAAAGGCTGAATATCCATGAAAGTTAATGTTGAAGACGTAAGCCCTGTCCAGAAACGCATGAAAGTGGAACTTCCGGTGGAAACAGTATCCAAGGCATATGCCGATGTATACAACCAGTTAAGGAAAACCGCATCTATCAGGGGTTTCCGCAAGGGCAAGGCCCCCAATACAATACTTGCGAGAGAATATGGCCCTCAGATCAAGGGAGAGGTCCTTGAAAAGCTGATACAGGAATCCATAAAAGATGCAATAACAAAGGCCGATGTAATCATGGTGCTTGAACCCATGCTGGAAGATGCAGGCGACCTGAATGAACGTAAGCCATTCGTGTATTCCGTGCTGATGGATATTGTGCCTGAATTTGAAATCAAAGATTACAAGGGTGTCAAGCTTGTAAAACCCTCTGTGGAAGTTTCGGATGAAGAGGTTGAAGAACAGCTTCAGGCCCTGAGGCGGCACTTCGGTTCCATCTCACCAATGGAAGAAAACCGTCCGCTCGGGGAGAACGATATTGCCATACTTGACTATACAGCGGAGGTGGATGGCCAGGAGGTGGATGAACTTGCACAGGAAGATTTTTATGTGGAAGTAGGGGCAGGAAGCTTCAACAGGGAATTCGAAAAAGCCCTTGTGGGAATGTCCAAAGGTGACGAAAAGGATATTGAGATTACATATCCGGAAGATGCAGTCAACGCCAAGGTTGCAGGCAAAACAGTAAAATATCATGTAATTCTCAAGGATATACAGGAACGGGAACTTCCGGCGCTCGATGATGAATTCGCCAAAAAAATCGGCAATGAATTCAAAACTATAGATGATGTAAGAGACCGGCTCAGGGAACAGATACGGAAGGACAAGGAAGAGGCCGTAGAGTCAAGCCTCAGGAGCCAGCTCTTTGATGCTCTGCTTAAAGATGTTGATTTTCCAGTGCCTGAACGTCTCATTGAGAAAAAACTTGATCAGATGATTGACAATATAGCAGGGCACATGCAGGAACGCGGTGTTGATCTTGAACGGGCCGGACTCGATGAGTCACGCCTGAGGGAAAAGATGCGCGACGATGCTCTGCAACAGGTCAGGACCGAACTCATCCTGGACAAAATCGCGGAAATTGAGGACATAACCATTCCAGATGAAGATCTGCAGGGCTACGCGCGTTACATTGAAAACAGCTATGAGGACATAAACGTAACCAAATCAGACCTTCAGTCTGCCCTGTTCGATACCGTGCTTCCCAAGCTCAGGGCACAGAAGACTGTGGAATTTCTGCTGGAACAGGCAGAGACAGTAGATCCTCCTGAAGAGGGAAGTGATGAAGCCAGGGATACTGCTGCTGACTGATGGCATAAGCATAATTAACATAAAGTCAAGAGGTTGAAAAAATGCCTTTAATACCTATGGTAGTAGAGCAGAGTCCTCGGGGTGAGAGGGCTTATGACATATTTTCCAGGCTGCTCAAGGAACGAATTATTTTTCTCGGGGGAGCTGTAAATGATGAGGTTGCCAATCTTATAATCGCCCAGCTCCTGTTTCTTGAAGCAGAGGACCCCAAAGCTGATATTACTCTGTATATCAACTCCCCAGGCGGAGTCGTTACAGCAGGGCTGGCCATTTATGACACCATGCAGTACATCAAGCCGCATGTCAGCACACTGTGCATCGGACAGGCCGCAAGCATGGGCGCGCTGCTGCTTGCTGCAGGCGCTGACGGCAAGCGTTACTCGCTCCCGAACTCACGGATACTGATACACCAGCCCATGGGCGGGTTTCAGGGCCAGGCTACAGATATTGACATACATGCCAAGGAAATACTTAAACTCAGGAAAAGACTTAATGAGATATTTGTAAAACATACAGGGAAAACATTAAAGCGTATCCAGACAGACACTGAGCGTGACTATTTCATGGGTGCTGAGGAAGCCAGAAAATACGGCATCGTAGATACTGTAATAAGCAGCAGGGAAACAGAATCCCAGGAGGAAAATGTCTGATGTCAGACAAAACCAAAGACCTTGAACTGCAGGGCGATCTTGCCTGCTCATTCTGCGGCAAGGGACAGGGCGAGGTGAAGAAACTCATTGCCGGTCCCAATGTATACATATGCGACGAGTGCATAGATTTATGTAATGATATCATTGCGGAAGACTATGAGGGCGGCGACGACCTGACAGGCGCAACCGCCATCATGAAGCCTGCGGAGATCAAAAAGCATCTTGACCAGTATGTAATCGGCCAGGAAAATGCAAAAAAAATCCTCTCTGTGGCTGTCCACAACCATTACAAGCGCATTGACTGCAATGTAAACATGGAAGATGTGGAGCTTCAGAAGAGCAACGTGGTTCTCATTGGCCCCACAGGTAGCGGCAAGACCCTTCTTGCCCAGACCCTTGCCAAGATCCTCAATGTTCCCTTTACCATAGCTGACGCCACCACACTTACTGAGGCAGGCTATGTGGGCGAGGATGTGGAGAACATCATCCTGAACCTGCTCCAGGCAGCGGATTATGATGTTGAGCTTGCAAGCAGGGGCATTGTCTATATTGACGAAATAGACAAGATAGCACGCAAGTCCGACAGTCCGTCCATTACCAGGGACGTTTCGGGAGAGGGTGTCCAGCAGGCCCTTCTGAAAATAATAGAAGGCACCATGGCCAATGTTCCCCCCAAGGGAGGCCGCAAGCACCCGCAGCAGGACTTTGTAAAGGTGGACACCACAAACATCCTGTTCATCGTGGGCGGAGCCTTCGTGGGGCTTGACTCCATAGTGAAGGCACGCATGGGTAAGTACTCCATCGGATTTGGCGCTGAGGTTGACGAAAACAAGGATATGTCCGTGGGAGAACTTCTCAGGAAGATTCAGCCCGAAGACCTTATCAAGTATGGTCTTATCCCTGAGCTCACAGGGCGTATTTCCGTTGCGGCCACTCTTGAAGAGCTGAAGGAAGAACA
>WFRQ01000406.1 GCA_015486425.1 Deltaproteobacteria bacterium
AGTTCCTTTATCAACGTTTGGCCTGATGGGTATTTTTGCTCTTTGGCGGTCGCTTGCCGCGTTTTGCCCGTTGTAACCACAGGTGGCCAAGCTGATCATATATTTTTTCCACTTCCTGGGTTATTTCTGTTCTGTTCCCGCCTTTTTCTTCCACCTGGTCAAGGACATAACTGACAGCCTTTTCATAATCCCGTTTGAACTTATGATTTATCACCTTCCAGGGTACACCCGCCAGTTGCCGGGCCACATCGGGATTAAAGGAAAGCTTGCCAAGCTTCATAAGGACCGCGATAATGGGATACCCCATATAGCCCTGCCAGTAGGATGCATTGTCATTGGAGGTAATGTCGTGCAGATCCTCAGACCATTTGACATCATAGGTCCTGTCACGCGTGGAAGACTGGACCTGTGCAGTTAAAGGGCCTGTGATTGCAACTCTCTGGTCTGCAACTGCACTCAGCGCTTCATAGACTTTTGCCTTGGGCGGCATTTTCCAGGGTTTCACAGTTCAACCTCATCTGCTATGGCGCCTTGTGCAGCTCCTCAGGCATATTATTGCTTTGAATCTCAGTGGCAACGCAGTCAAGGGCAGGCAGATAGGGCTTTATGTCCAGCACCGGGGTGTTGTCATAGGCATCTACACCGCTCACGTAAAGAATCCCCTTTTCCATGTCCATGCTGTCCAGTCTGACCACTGTCATGCCTATGGGATTGGGCCGTCTCGGGGTGCGGGTAGAGAATAGTCCGAAATGTTTTTTTGACCATGGGGGTTTCACGCTGTCCGACCAGTTTGTGATCCTGTCAAAATAATAGAGCACTATGATATGCTGAAACCGGTCAAGCCCCTGCATGGCACTGCGATAAAGAGGGGCCAGGGTGATTGTGGCCTTTGTCTCCGGTGACAGAGCGCCCTGATGAGGGGTGCTGCCTCTCTGATTGTACGGGGCATGAAAGAAACCTATTGGGCGAAAGCGTATGGTATCTTCTGAATTTTTATTATCTGTGATCCGGGTATTAACAGGGTGCAGGGCAGGAGCATGTGTTTCCCCTGCACAGGAGGAGGCAGCGCCTGAGACCGTTCCTGCAATCAGGATTAATGCAGGCAGGACAGACAGGATTAAACTGCGTTTTCTTTGCATGATGCGGCATTCCCCTAAAGTGCGTTCTGTTTTACATAATCCTTTATCAACTCGATATCTGCTGGCAGTATTCGGCACCTTGAAGGAAGGTTTTCAAGGCCCTTCATTGCTTCTGGCCGTTCAGGCTCTCTTCCTGTAGCCTTTCGCACCGCGTCAGGGAATTTTGCAGGATGGGCAGTGGCAAGGCATACCACAGGGCCGTCCAGGGTGCTGGCAAGCTTGTCCGCTGCTGCAACGCCTACAGCGCTGTGAGGGTCAAGCACATATCCTGTGTTCTTGTAACATTCCCGAATGGTTTCCAGGGTCTGGTCCTGGTTAATGGACACAGAGGCAAAGTCTCTGCGAACCTGCTGGCGTTCTTCTCTGGAAAATACGATTTCCCCCTTTTTCTGGAAATCTTTCATTGTTGAGCTGACACGAACCGGGTCCCTGTCATAGAGATAATAAAGGTAACGCTCAAAGTTGCTGGCCACCTGTATATCCATTGACGGGCTTATGGTTGATACTACCCTGCTCTTTGCATACTTTCCCTCAAGTACAAACCGCGTAAGGATATTATTTTCGTTTGTGGCAAGGATAAGACGTCCTATGACAGGGCGTATAAGCTGTTTTGCCACATATCCTGCGAAGATATCTCCGAAGTTGCCGGTGGGAACAGAAAAGTTTACCTGTTGCGCCCCGGCGTCACGCTGAAGTTTCAGGGCCGCATAGACATAATAGACTATCTGGGCCTGGACCCTTGCCCAGTTTATGGAGTTGATGGAGCCCAGACGATATTCAGCCTTGAACTCCAGGTCATTGAATATCTCCTTTACAATGGCCTGACAATCATCAAAAGTGCCCTCAACTGCAATATTAAATACGTTGAGATCAGGCACAGTAGTCATCTGCAGGGCCTGTACAGGGCTCACCCTGCCCCTTGGATGCAGAATGAAAATATTGATATTGTCTTTGCCCTTGACTCCATATATGGCGGCGCTGCCTGTATCTCCCGAAGTTGCTCCGAGGATATTCATGGTCTCGCCCTTCTCTTCAAGCAGCCATGAGAAGAGATTGCCAAGAAACTGCAGGGCCACGTCCTTGAATGCAAAGGTGGGACCGTGGAACAGCTCAAGAATGTACTGCTGACCATTGAAAACCAGCGGGGTGACCTCTCTGGTATCAAAGGTTTCATAGGCACGGCTTATGAGGTCATTCAGCACCGGGCCAGGCAGATCATTGGCAAATATTGTCATGATTTCCAGGCACAGGGCCTGGTAATCCAGCTCCCGCCACGCATCAATGGTTGCCGCATCAACAGATGGCATGGGATTGGGAAGAAGGAGCCCGCCGTCATCAGCAAGCCCCATCATTACAGCTTCCTTAAATGAAACAGGGGCAATCTGCCCCCTTGTGCTTATATATTCCATATTTTACTTACACCTTTCATGTGGCTCCGGCCATGCAGGGCAGCATGAAAGTCTTATGCGGGCAGCCGCAGGTGGCTGCCCGTGAATTATTTGTGATGGTGGTGATCATGCCCGTGATGGTGCGTATGGGTATGGTCAAGAGGGCCGCCTGCAAGCTCCATTGCCTTTTCCAGTGCCTGGGTCACCTCTTCACATGCGGTAACAGCCTTGTCAAGTTGTGCAGCTATCTCATCTGCATGGCTGGCCCCGGATCCTCGCACCTTTTCTGACCATGATCCAAATTCACCTCCATGCTCCCTGTTGTGGGTTATCCAGTGGGGGAGCAGAACGCGAAGTTTTTCTATATCGTTCATGAATTAACAGTTCCTTCTACCTGAAAATGCTCTCAGGGCTTTCCATAAACACCGTTCCCAAACCGTGGTTTGGGAACGAGTTGATTCCGCTGAATAGTGACAGAATTAAAACAGCGTCCCGTTTTTGAGAGACACAATTACCCC
>WFRQ01000407.1 GCA_015486425.1 Deltaproteobacteria bacterium
AGCCGAACTTCAATCACAAAATCCTCAACGTAGCCCGGCTACGCCTGCGGTTTTGCTCAATCAGTTCAACTCAGCCTGACCCAAATCTGAGCGCGCCATCATCCAACTTATTTTTGGACAGCCCCTTAGGTTTTAGAATCCTTGACAATATACTGCTGCAATGGTATCGAAAGGTCGTTTTTTGCCCCCGTAGCTCAGGGGATAGAGCACAGGATTCCTAATCCTGGTGTCGCATGTTCGAATCATGCCGGGGGCACCAGTAAATTCAAGGACTTACAGTTTTTCGCTGTAAGTCCTTTTTCCTTTTTGGGTCACCTATTGGTCACTCCCCTGCAAGAATCCACAAAAAAACCGCCTCCCGTGAAGAGAGACGGCTTGTTTTAAGCCTGAGATTGCAGCCAGGGCAGGGCATGTCTATATTTCACCTGAATTGAGCGTTTCAAAAGTTTGAAGAATCTTTTTTCTACGATATTAAAAGGACTTATCTCTATCATAGTCTTCAAATTTTGAAACCCTTCGGGATTGCCGTCTTCACTGCATCTCCTTTGTAATCGGAATCCTCATATAGCCGACTATTATGGGAATTCCTTTTTCACGGATATGCAGCAAATCCGAATAATCGCTCAATTCAGGTTTCATCAAGGCACCCTACACACAGGCCATGCGCCGCCTCTGTTTTTGTAAGGGGCTGTCCAAAATTAACTTCCCGATTTCCGATTTTATCATGCAGGGTGCGTACGACGTACTTTAATATTTTTCGTATGCTCCGGTATCGCTTGTACCAAAACCCCAGTTTGGGCACCAACCCTGAAAACCTGTTACTGGAATTGCTCTTTCCTTCTATTTTGTCGTACGTTCCCCCCCTTGGACAGGGCATATACATAATTTATTTTTACGATAATTTACTGCGTTAAATAGCTTTTATGTTAAAGCCTATGGATTGATTCCATCCCCTTAGACTGTTATTTCCGAGCATTTCTGTTTTTTTCTCTTTGAAGATTGTTCCAAGAATAGGTTGTGTTTTTTCTATAACGTCTGTATTATGTATGTATAACTTTAAACTGCGAGCGTCAACAAAAAAGGTACAGTATGGAAAATCAACAAAGAAAAGTTGTTTTAGAGGTAATAGAGACCATGTTAGAGCTACAGTTAAGGAGTGTTCGGACAATGCTCAACAAAGAGGAGGTCGTGGTTAATACGGTACAGCGACGTGGAAGGAAACGCAAGTCACTTGTCGACCTGAGCGTTGAATTACTTACAGACAAACAACAGCCTATGCATGTAGACGAACTGGTTGAACTTCTTTTGGAGCGTTATGGTCGAGTAACCGACAGAGATTCTCTTTCAAGTGCTTTGGCCAAAAAAGCAAAGCAGGGAAAGCTGGTTCGGCGCGTGTCTCCGGCAACCTTTGAACTTCTCAAGTAAAACCAAAGAGGTGGGTGATGCCGTCGCATCACGTCTGCAACAATACGATGCCGAACTGCATGGTATCACAGTGGATGTCGAGGAAAAAGTATCTCATTCCCGTGGCCGCTCGCCCAAGAATGGAAAACGTAAGGTGTCACGTATACGTTATATTCTGAAAGCATGTATGGAAGAGAAAAGTGCTAAAGAGAGTTGAATAGGGAAAACACAGTCACAGGATTCCTGGTGTCGCATGTTCGAATCATGCCGGGGGCACCAGTAAATTCAAGGGGTTATGGCTTGACCAGCCATGGCTCCTTTTTTTTGAGATGTTTTGTATTACTCCAGTACTACCAACGGCAAGGCTCATAGTCGTTGCGCCGTTTCCTCCCGGTATTCCGCATAACAGTGTAATGCGTGATGGAATCGGGTAGTCTGGTTATATGCGCAGGGGGAATGTTCAGACGTATGCGTTGATTATTGAACCGGCTGCAGCAGGCACTGCCTGTGCTGTGGCTGAGGAATCTGTTCCGGAAGGTGTGGATGCGGCTGAGGGCCTGTTGCCTGTGTGCTGAGTTTTTCCTGCCTGGTGTGCCTGGTCTTCTCCCTCTGCCTGCATCTTTGCAAGTTCTGCTGCTGCCTCTGCCATTTTTCTTCCCGCCTGGGCAGCTATGGCACGGTCCTGTGCTGATGGCCTTGCCGGAGCAAGGGCTGCCTTTCGTACGGTCTCCATCTTCCTGATGGTGGCTTTGGGGTCTTTTTCTTCAGAGGTATCTATGGAAACCTCTCCGCCTATGGCATATTTTTTCCCGTCCGGTCCTGTCTGATAGTGATAGGATGCGCCGCTTCTGACATACCTTCCGCCTGCTGCTATGTGGGCCTGTTCGTGGGCATGGACTTCCCTGTCTCTCTGCTGCAGTTCCTCAAGCTGGCGCAGTTCTTCCTGATTCAGTTCGTGACCATCAGGTGCTTTTGGTTCCTGTGAGGTAGATATTCCATGTCCGTTCCTGCCACTGTCTCTGCCTGCCTTGCTGCTTTCTCCACTGCTTTCAGCCCTGCTGCCTTTGGATATACTGACGGTATCCTGCCGCGTGTCTGCGGATTTTTCCGCTGTCATATCTGCACGCACTGCAACATGGGGCATTCCCATGGCAGGTGAAGCGGGTATGTGGGAAGGAGTTATGTTCATGGTCTTGATATGAAATGCATCCTGGATTGAGCGCCTGACATGCATTCTGATAACTCTTTTATCGTCTTTTTATGGCATGAGCATAAAAATTTCCCTTCATGATTCATGTTTCAAAATCGTATTGACACATGAACAAATGTTCACTACAATAACTTTCATGGAACTTACAGAGAGACAGAGACAGGTGCTTGATTTCATCAGGCAGCACATAATGGAGCAGGGAATCGCACCTTCTGTGCGGGAGATATGCGCCCATTTCGGGCTCAGAGGGCCTGCCGGTATCCACAGGATACTTAAGGCCTTGGAAAACAAGGGGTTTCTTACTTCAACGCCAGGCAAGAAACGTTCATGGCGCCTTACGGAAAAGGTAAGACCGGGAGGTATCACAGGCGGCATACCTCTCCTGGGGCAGATTGCCGCAGGCCTTCCAATCGAGGCACAGGAAAACCGGATTGAAGAGCTGCCTGTGGATTGTGCCGGTCTGTTTGGAAGGGATTCCTGCTTTGCCCTTTATGTCAGGGGTGATTCCATGATTGACGCTCACATAGCCGATGGTGACATTGCCGTTATCCAGCCTGCCGAGGAGGTAAATGACGGCGATATAGCAGCGGTTCTTGTTGAAGGCCTCCTGCCTGAGGCCACCCTTAAGATTGTAAGGAGACGCAACGGCGCAATTGAGCTTCATGCGGCAAATCCCCTGTACGAGCCCATGATATTCAGTGCACGGAAGGCAGCAGGGGTCAGGGTGCTGGGCAGGCTTGCAGGCATTATCAGAAGAACTCCATAAGCAGACAGGGGGAGTCATGGATAAATTTGTAAATCTTGATGTTGCCAGCGCATTTTCCTTCCTGTGGGGCACCTTTACCCCTGACGATCTGGTACGCAGGGTAAAGGAAAAGGGCCAGCAGGCAGTGGCGCTTGCTGATATCTGGGGCACGTACGGCATTCCCCGTTTCCACAAGGCGTGCCGCAGACATGGTATCCAGTGCATTCCAGGCGCCAGGGTTGAAATATACGGACAGGGCTGGGTTGTGCTGCTTGCATCAGACCTGAATGGATATGGAAACCTGTGTCGTGTGGTCAGCAGCAGTCGCAAGATTAACGGGCGCAAGTTCGTAACCCCTGGCGTAATAAAGGAGTACAGCAGGGGGATTGTATGCATAACCTCAGTCCTTGGCGCTGCCTCACGGCGCCTTGCAGAAACAGGAGACATGGAGGGGGCAGGTATCAAGCTGCTTGCGCTTAGAGACCTGTTTCGTAAAGACGGGAGCCTTTATGTGGGCATTCAGAGAAATTTCAAGGGCGATGCCGCTGCCAACGTAATTCTGCTTGACCATGCGCGCAGGCTGGGCCTTCCGGCAGTAGCTGTGAGCCATGCCGCCTTTCTCGATCCATCAGATTATCCGGTTCACAAAATGCTTGTGGATATACAGAGAAAGCATCATCACAGGGAGATTTCTCCCCTTCCCTACAGTTCGTTTCATGTGTGTACGGGGCCTGACATGAAAAAACGCGGCATTGATGACTCCCTGATCACCGCAGGCAATGATATTGCTTCTACATGCAGGGCATTCTCATTTCCAGCAGGCAGGCTTCATCCCCCTGTGTTCAGGCAAAAGGCAGTGGCTGACCGGGAGCTTTCCAGAAAGGCCGTGGCCTCCCTTGCATCAGCGAGGGATGTTATCCCTGCCAGGTACATATTCAGGCTCCAGAAAGAACTTGCAATTGTAAAGCACAGGGGGCTGTCTGATTTTTTCCTGATGGTGCATGATATATGCAGCCTTGCCGGGAAACTTGGAATCAGGCACAGCATCAGGGGCTCTGCCGCAGGCTCTCTCCTGGTGCACCTGCTTCATGGCGGGCCTGACCCTGTTGCCCATGACCTGCTGTTTGAAAGGTTTATCAACTACGGCAGGCACGATCTGCCTGACATTGATATTGACTTTGACTCGCGTCAGAGAGATCAAATAACCAGGTGGCTCATTGAGCGCTGCACATCAGGTACGCCGGGCCGTCTGCCCCAGCGCCAGGCAGCAATGGTTGCCACCATATCCACGTTCAGGGTGCGAAGCGCCGTGCGTCTTGCAGCACGTGCAATGGGTTATCCCCTCTACGAAATTGATCGTCTGAGCCGATGCCTTCCCTGGTCACTGAGGGGCATACCGCTTGCCAATGCCCTGGAGCGTCTGCCTGAACTGAGAAATTCCCCCCTGCGCTCTGAAATGGCCCTGGTAAAGATGGCTGCGGCAATAGAGGGGCTTCCATTCCAGTCCTCAGTACATCTCGGCGGTGTGATACTGGCCCCCGGGGATATATGTGAATGGGCAGCAGTGTCTGAATCCAGAAAAGGGCTTCCGGTTGCGCATCTTGACAAGGACGATGTTGACATGCTCGGGCTTTTGAAACTTGACCTTCTTGGCCTGAGGATGCATACGGCAATCAGGGAGGCAGCAGCAGCGCTTGAAAAAGAAGGGATTATTTTTGAGCCTGACACTGTTCCGCTCCATGATACCGCCACGTTTGAGCTGCTTTGCTCCGGAGAGACCCTGGGTATCTTCCAGCTTGAGTCATCAGGGCAGCGCAATCTCATTGGCAGACTTCAGCCTGCTGATTTCAGCGACATTTCAGTTGAGATATCCCTGTTCAGGCCAGGTCCCGTGCAGGGAGACATGGTGGAGCGCTACCTGCGCAGGAGGGCAGGCAGGGAACGGCCTGATTTTTTACATCCTGACCTGAAGGATATCCTTGAAGAGACCTTTGGGGTTATTGTATTTCAGGAACAGGTACTCAGGATAGTTCACCGTTTTGCCGGCTTTTCATATGCTGATGCCGATGCCTTCAGGCGTGCCATGACTAAGGACCGCTCGTCAGGCGAGATGAAAAGGCTCAGGCACGCATTTATCCAGGGGGCCCTGGCCCAGGGGCATGACAGGAAGAACGCTGAATACGTCTATGAAAAGATAGCCGCGTTCGCTGCCTATGGTTTCTGCAAGGCCCATGCAGTGGCATTTACGCACATCACCTGGCAGAGCGCGTGGCTCAAGACCCACTATCCCAGGGCGTTTTATATCGGCCTTCTGAATGCCGGGCACGTTGGCTCCTATCCGCCTTTTGTTATTCTGAACGAGGCACGCAGAAAAGGCATTCCCACCTTGGCCCCGCATGTGAACATGAGTACGTGTGAGTATCTGCCTGAAGGCAAGGGCATAAGATGCCCGCTCCAGGTAATCAGGGGAATAGGAGAAAAG
>WFRQ01000408.1 GCA_015486425.1 Deltaproteobacteria bacterium
ACAGAGGTTGAGTAAGGTATTTCCTTTTCCGCAAGAAGAAATATTTTTTCCCTTATCAGCTCGGAAATCATCATCTCCTCAGGCTGATCCGTAATAATGGTGGCATCATAGTACTGAGGGCCTTCAGGAAGCATTGTCAGTATTTGGTCAAGAAGCAGGTCAACGCCGTCATGGTACTTGGCGGAGATGGGAACTATGGTGTCAAAGGGATAGTGCTCATGAAATTCAGCCATCATGGGCAGCAGGTTGTCACGGGCGATCTGATCAATCTTGTTCAGCACCAGGATTACGGGTTTCTTGACCTTTTCCAACAGGTCCAGCACCCGGAATTCCGCCCCCCTGTTTCTGCGTGTAACATCAACCACAAAGAGAACCAGGTCAACACCGTCAAGCGCCTGTGTGGCTGCACGGACGATGACCCTGTTTAGCAGTCCTTTTGAGGCGTGAATCCCCGGCGTATCAATGAAAACCGCCTGAAAGTTCTCCCCTGTCAGGATACCCTTTATCTGATGACGTGTGGTCTGGGGTTTAGGCGTAGTGATAGCCACCTTTTCCCCGAGGATTGAATTAAGAAGTGTGGATTTGCCGGCATTTGGTGCTCCGACTATTGCAATAAAACCTGACTTGAAAACCTTTCTGGCCCCGCCGGGGTCACTGTCAATGTCCATTTACTCCTTCACCTGTTCAAGAATTTCAAGGGCCCTGCGGGCCGCCTGCTGTTCAGCTTCCTTTTTACTTCCCCCTGTGCCTTGACTTAAAATTTCATGGTTCAGGGCAAGAGATACATGGTATGTCCTGCAGTGGTCAGGGCCGCTCACATTTTCTACATTATACGCGGGCACAGTGTGCATCCTGCCCTGCACAAGTTCCTGAAGTCTGCTCTTATAGTCCCTGCCAAGAGCGTCAGACGCATCATCTACAAGCGGGCCGAGTATTCTCTTGACAAAGGAAAAGGCTGCATCCATCCCTCCGTCAAGGTATATGGCACCAATGATTGCCTCAAATGCGTCGGAAAGAAGGGAGGGTTTGCTGCTGCCCCCGCTGTTTCGCTCCCCTCTGCCAAGCCTGAGATGCCTGCCGATGTCTAACCGCTGGGCCTGGGCTGCAAGCTGGGATTCATTCACCAGGAAAGCTCTCATCCGGGTCATGTCACCTTCGGAATGTTTGACCGCATGCCGCCTGTAAATGAGATCGCTCGTTATGAGTTCAAGCACCGCATCGCCGAGGAATTCCAGCCGTTCATTATCAGGAGTACCCTGCCCCTGCTCCACTGCCCATGACTTGTGAGTCAGGGCCTGGGCCAGCATCGTCCTGTCATTGAAACTGTATCCCAGGGCTATCTCAAGTTTTTGCAGATCAGCACTTTCTTTCTGATTGGTTTCAGGCATAAATCCGCTTGTACCAGACATTGAAATTCAGGGCAAGGGTATATATGCTCATCTGCAGTGATACACTACCTGAATTCCTCGCTGACTATTTTCCCAAGCACCGAATAAGACATGGGAGCACGCCTGAGGTGATGACAGTGAAGCCTGGCAAGAAGCTGCCACGCTTCATTCTGGGCCGTTCTGCCCATTTTCAGACGGGAAATCCCTGAAAGCTGCACGTTGTCAATAAATGCAAGAGATTTGAGCGTGCCTGCCGCCACATGCTGCCCGGTGCCTTTGTCCGAACCGCAGGATTCACATATGCAGCCTCCGGACTTCATGCTGAAATTTATGCAACCCCCTTGGATCCTGGCACCGCATCGTGCACATTGATCCCATACCTGCCTGTACCCTGCCATGGAGAGTATTCTTGTCTTGAATACCAGTGTAGCCATCAAACCCGAGGCGTTGCTGCTCAGAGTGCTGAGATACCACTGTAGCAGACCAAATATATCACTGTGAGGGTCTTCTTCCTGCACCCACATATCTGCCAGTTCACAGCAGAGCGATGCAAGCATGAATTTTTTGACTGAGCCCCTGATGGCCGGGTAACTTTCGACAATTTCCGCGCCATCAAGTCTGCCAAGCCCTGTTGCCCTGGGTGGTACAACGCGGATGTTCAGCATGGTACATGGCTCAAGTGCATTCAGAAACCGTTTCCTGCTCCTCCTTGCCCCCTTTGCCACAGCCCTTACCTTGCCATGGCGCATAGAGATAAATGTCATGAGCCTGTCCGACTCACCGAGGTCCCTGCCTGCTACTACAATGGCGGCATCTTCGATGGTTTCCATCTACTTTTATCTTGATTGAGCAACTGTCGGATTTGCCGCATATCCGCGAAAGAGGACTTTCCTTTAAAAAATAACTTCCCGATTTCCGGTTTTACTATGCAGGGCGCACCGTACACCTTCAATACCCGTAACTTCTCAAGAAATGGTGACAAGTTACTGTATTGTACTTTCTGGATTCCGGATAGCAACCAGCCGGAATGACGGAGGCGTGACACGTTCGTGCTGAAGGCGAAAATTTACTGCGAAGCAGGAATCATCTCCCGTTTCCTTCACCACTGCTGGCCTCTCCGGTTATAGAAGAAGAACCTTCACTGACTGGTTCATGTGCCGCATCCATACTGTTATAACCGTGTGTATCCAGAGGCTGCGCAGAGTCGCCCTGTCCCTGGGTTTCACCTGTTTTAATCTGCCCTGCAGCCTCTGAGGAATCATTGGCCACGCTGCTGTCTCCAAGCTCCAGCCTTATAACTTTTGCCTCATCCCTTGCTTTGGAGAAGATATCGGGCAGGGAAATATCGCTGTTAAGGAAAAACCAGTATCCGCCTGCAGCGAGGGCAAAGAGCAGGACAACGGTGATAATAATACCCAGCATATTGCTGCGCGGTTTCATGTCAGCATAGTTATAGACGCTTCCTGTCTCCGCAGCCTCCTTTTCCTGCAGGGCCTTCAGCTCTTCTTCATAGCGCAGGATAACCTCGTCAGGGTTAAGACCAATGAATTCCGCATAACTCTTGATAAAGCCCCTGACAAATATTTCCGCAGGCATATCTTCCAGCCTGTCACTTTCCAGTTCTTTCAGGCGTTGCAGGGCTATTTTGGTTCCCTGCACCATCTCCTCAAGCGTAATCTGACGCAGTTCACGTTCACGTTTGAGGTATTCTCCTATTGTTTCCTTTGCCATTTTCCCGCCTCGTTATGCAATATTCCCGTTCAGTGCAGAATCCTGCCTGACTGACACGGGAGACGCAGACAAACGTACTGCCTTAAAGCATGATCTTTATGGCAGATTTTGCTCTGAGATCACTGAGCCACTCCTGGAATCTTTCCTCTAACTTCTGATTGTAGAGCTGCTTTCGTATCTCTTCCTTTTCTGCCTCCGGCACTTCTATATCCTGAGTATTGCTGATTCCATCAAGCATGAATATCTGATATCCGGAAGGCATGTCTATGACCTTGGAGAATTCTCCCGGCTGGAGTTTGAGAATAATATCCCTGATGAACGGGTCCATTTCATCAGCGCTGAATTTTCCGAGTTTGCCGCCGTCAGCACCTGACGGAAGAGTGGAGTACTCTGCCGCGACATCCACAAAAGGAGTGCCGTCCTTGAGCTTCTTGTATGCCTCCACTGCCCTGGCCTCTGCTTCAGCCTTTGATGCCGGGTCTTCGGGGTCGTCCGGGGCAATGGCTATCATGCGAAGCGCATAGTATGGCCCGTTGTATGATGAACCGCCAACGCTGTTGGCATAATAGTTCATAATATCATCATCAGTGATTACAATTTTTGACTTAACCTCTGACTGAATCAGCCTGGAACGTTCAATCTGCTGCTTTATCTGTTTTTTGTACATGTCCAGGGTATATCCCTGGGTTTTAAGCTTTTCGGCAAATTCCTCTCTGGTAATTCCGTTCTGGGCGCAGATGCTTTGGATAGCCTGCTCAATCTCCTGGTCAGTGGCAGTAAGACCGTTTTTTTCTATCTCCTCCTGGACCAGCACATCATCAATGAGCTGCGGAAGGACCTGGGCCATAATCTGCCGTTTTTTTTCTGCTACTTCATCAGGGGACATGTCATAGGAAATGTACTGATTGAAAAGGGGCTCAGCCTTTTTTTCAAGTTCTGAAAGGGTAATAACACTGTCATTGACCACTGCCACTATCCTGTCCACGATAACCGCAGATGCACTGCAGGGAAACAGGAACAGGAGTACCAGCAGCACGGAAAGTATGGGTAAACAGTGGCAAGATATCTTTATATTAAATTTCATGAAATAACCTTATGTGATCAGCCTGCACATGTCGCTATCAACATGTATGGATATGTAGTAGTGTAAGCTATGTATGCAGGCCTGTAAAATACAGCATCTATAATAACTTACACCTGATTCAATTCAACTTACACTTAGTTTTTAGCCGCTTCCAGTACTGTCCGCAAGCCTCTTTTTATGATTTCTGTCATTTGAATATCATCCTCCCACGGCTCAAGTTCAACAACCAGCCTGCTGTCCGGAAGGAAAGACCATTTCTTACGTACAGAGGCCTGCTGGACAATCCTGTCCGGTGACGGAGGGCCGTCCTGATGAAATGTCAGGATCATGCGCTGTTTTCCTCCTGCCGTGCCGGTGTCAAGCCGTATGGCATTAAGAGGCCGCATCAGTTCCTTGATCTCCATAACAGCAAGGAGATTTATTACCTCATGCGGAAATTCTCC
>WFRQ01000409.1 GCA_015486425.1 Deltaproteobacteria bacterium
AGCTCATCAGGCATGTCTTCCAGTAATTGTGCAAAACGTGAGTATGGACCGGTGAGGTAGAGCATAATCGCCATGTTGCACAGGGGCCAGGCAGGATTCCTGAGCAATGATACCCCTTTTTGCCATGAATCCGTATGAACGGCGTTTTGTGGAAGTTCAGGATATTTCAAAATGTGACTGTCCGTGGATAATCGGCCTGGGAGCATTACCTGCATGTCCCGGTATTATGGCTTATAAAAAAAGCACTGCCGCGCCAGTTCTTTCCCGCCGCGGCAGTGGTAACAGGTCTAAGGGACGCTGAGGCAACTTCTCAATAAGTCCGTGCAAATTCTCCTGTATCTGCTTACAGGGTGCTGCAGATACAAGGCGGAGGGCGCGCAGACGTACAACACCTACTTCAAGCGTCTACTTCAAGTGTCAGGCAACGCCGTAGATGCGGTACCCTGTGAGCAGATACCTGCTAAGCATGTATACTGCGCACCTCTGTGAGAGCACGCGGTTCAGAGTTAAAATTTATCATCTCTTTTGCAGCTTCCGCCACACCGGATGCGTCCAGGCCGACTTCTTTTCTGAGCTGGTCCTGTGCGCCCTGTTCTATGAACCTGTCAGGAAGCCCAATCCTTTTTACCATTACGTCAGTTACACCTTCATCAGCAAGGCATTCAAGCACTGCTGAGCCGAATCCTCCGGCAAGGGCGTTTTCTTCCACAGTAATGATCTTTCCCATGTTGCGGGCGATGTCCAGTACCATTTTCCTGTCTAAGGGCTTTACAAAACGGGCGTTAATCACCGCTGCGCTGATGCCTGCTTCTCTTTCCAGTTCTTCAGCAGCCATCAGGGCTGTCTGTACATGGTGGCCTATTGCCATGATTGCCAGGTCGCTTCCCTCTCTTTCAAGCATGGCCTTGCCGATGGGAAGCTCCGAAAACTGCCAGTCAAGACTTACACCCACGCCGGTTCCTCTGGGATACCGGACTGCTGCCGGGCCGTCATGCTGAATTCCGGTGTATATCATGTGCTGCAGTTCATTTTCGTCCTTTGGAGCCATTACCACCATGTTGGGCACGTTTCTTAAAAATGACAGGTCAAAGACTCCGTGGTGGGTCGGGCCGTCATCACCTACAAGACCGCCGCGGTCAATGGCAAAGAAGACCGGCTGGTTGGTGAGGCATACATCATGGATGATCTGGTCGTATGCCCTCTGCAGGAATGTGGAGTAAACTGCAACAACAGGCTTAAGCCCCTCAAGGGCCATGCCAGCGGCAAAGGTTACAGCGTGTTGCTCCGCAATGCCCACATCAAAGAAGCGATCTGGGAATTCCCTTTGAAATTTGTCAAGACCGGTTCCAGAGGGCATGGCTGCTGTAACAGCCACCACCCTTGGATTATCCTGGGCTATTCTGGTGATGGTCTGGCTGAATATCTGTGTATATGCAGGGGGCTTGGGTGTTTTGGATGGAAACGGCGCGCCGGTTTCAATGTCAAATGGTCCAAGACCGTGGAACTTGGAAGGATTCTTTTCCGCAGGCTCATACCCCTTGCCCTTTTTGGTGAGCACATGCACCAGGATGGGACCAGGGATGTTCTGCACGTTGTTGATTGTCTCTATCAGGGCATCAATCTGGTGCCCTGGTATCGGGCCCACATACTCAAACTGCAGGGCCTCGAACAGCATGCCTGGCGTGAACAGGCTCTTGAGGGAATCCTCACCTCTCTTCATTGCCGCCCAGATATTTTCGCCAAGGTCAGAGCGTTTGAGAAAAGACTCTACTTCAGTCTTGATCCTGGTGGCAAAGCGGCTGGTGAGTTTCCTGCTGAGAAACGATGAAAGGGCTCCTACATTGGGTGAAATTGACATTTCGTTGTCATTGAGTATGACAATAAGGTCTTTTTTCAGGCTCCCTGCATTATTAAGGCCTTCAAATGCAAGCCCCGCGGTCATTGAGCCGTCACCTATGACTGCTATGACCTTTCCTTCCCTGTTTTCAATGTCCATGGCGGTTGTCATGCCAAGGGCCGCGGAAATTGAGGTGCTGCTGTGACCAGTGTCAAGCGCATCATGTATGCTCTCCTTGATCTTTGGAAAGCCGCTGATGCCGTCCTGCTGTCTAAGCGTATGAAACTGCTCCCGTCTCCCTGTGAGGAGTTTGTGGGCATAAGACTGGTGCCCCACATCCCATACGATCTTGTCTTTGGGTGTGTCAAATATGTAGTGGAGCGCAATGGTAAGTTCCACCACGCCAAGGCTGGGAGCCAGATGGCCTCCGCTCTTTGCAACAGTGGTGACTATCCTTTCACGTATCTCCTCTGCAAGCTGGTTAAGCTCGTTAAGGTTTAAATCCTTTATATCCTGTGGTGAATCAATGGTGTCAAGCAGACATGCCATGTTGTATAAACTCCTTATCTGTCTCGTTCAACTACGTAGCGCGCTATGGCCCGGAGTGGTTCCGCTCTGTGATCAAAATCTGAAAGTGCTTCAAGGGCCTGGTTGAGAAGGTCCTGCGCCTTGGTGCGCGCTGCATCAAGTCCAAAAAGTGCAGGGTAGGTAGCCTTCTGGTTTCTCGTATCCGAGCCTACAGGTTTGCCAATTTTCTTTTCATCTCCAACTATATCCAGGATGTCGTCAATAATCTGGAATGTCAGTCCCAGGGCCTGTCCGAATTTGCTCAGCGCATCCCGCTGTTCCGGTTTTGCGCCTCCGAGTACAGCACCCATCTCAACGGATACCGCAAGCAGCGCCCCGGTTTTGTGTCTGTGTATGAATGACAGGGTGTCCGCATCTATTGGTTTGCCTTCAAACAGTATGTCAGCAGTCTGTCCGCCAATCATACCAAATACTCCGGCTGCCCTGCCGAATATTGATATGGTCTCATTGAGCAGCGCAGGATCAACCGCCTCTCTCATTTCACGAGAGGAAAGAAGTTCAAACGCATAGTTCAGAAGCCCGTCACCTGCAAGAATAGCAATGGCCTCGCCGTAAACCTTGTGGCAGGTGGGAATGCCTCTGCGCAGGTCATCGTTGTCCATGGCAGGCAGGTCATCGTGAATAAGCGAGTAGGTGTGAAGACATTCCAGCGCGCAGGCTGCGGGAAGCAGTTTTTCAGTGTTGCCCCCAACTGCATCAGAGCCTGCCATGAGCAGTATGGGCCTTACACGTTTGCCGCCTGCCATTATGCTGTAGCGCATGGCCTCCGTTACCGGGGCGGACGGAGCACTAATAGTGGGGAGTAGACGGTCAAGTGTACTCTCCACCCGTTCCCTCTGTTCTTTTAAATATGTTTTCAGATGGAATTCAGACACGTTTCAGAAATATATCCGGCCCGGTCTGTTAAGGGGCTGTCCAAAAATAACCGGCATGATATCATCCGGGTTATTTTTGGACAGCCCCAGAGGCGGGCGTTTTTTATAAAGATTTTCATGTTATCCGTCAGGGAGATATTGGCCCTGAAATGAAAATCCATGGAGAACTATATGGATTTCCACAATAAAATACACGCGAAAGTTCGTGTATTTTCGGATTAAATATTACTGCGGTTCAGAGGCTGATACCTGTGGATCAAGTGTCAGGCAGGAGCCCTGAAGCAGGCGCCGAAATTTGATTAGACCTGCCATATTACTCTGCCAATATATATCAAGTCAATATAAATTTTCATAAAGCGTCATCTGCCCGCTTTGGC
>WFRQ01000410.1 GCA_015486425.1 Deltaproteobacteria bacterium
AAAAAGGCAGGTTTACAATCAATACATTTAGCATCATGATGCCCATGACTGACATCAACCATACGAAAAAGACTTCTGTTGTAATATGCTGCAAGGCATTGCTGTTCTTCTTCATTATCACTTTTTTTTCAATAGATGCTGTCCTGGCGGCCAGTGCTACATTGAGCTGGAACCGCAATCAGGAGCCTGACATAGCAGGATACCTGATATCCTGGGGCACAGAGACAGGCAAGTACACAAATACCATCTTCATATGGGACCCCTCCAACACCCCTTCAAGGCGTGTCTATACCATTAACGATCTTGAAGAAGGCAAGACCTATTATTTTGCATTCAGAGCCGTTGATCTCGCCATGCAGATCAGCGATTATTCAAGCGAAGTTGTAAGAGACCTTTCAACAGACAGAAGTAATTCCTATACACTTCTCTCCCTTTATTCAGATACAGACACTGAACCTGATTTTGAAAAGTACCCGGTTATTTCCGGGGACATGAATGGAGACCACATGGACGACCTGGTGCTTTTCGGCAAAACCGGTATTTATGTCGCACTGTCTGAAGGAACAAAATTCGCGTCACCTCTACTCTGGTATGATTACAGTGACAATTCCGGCGAATCCGACAGTCTCACCGCTGATTTCCAGGAAAGGGGATGGCAGGTTACAGGCACCGGGGATATTAATGGCGATGGTTATGATGATATTATGCTTGCAAATACCGATACCGGCACACTGTCCATCTGGTTCATGGGTGAAGCGGGTTTTGATCATGAACTTGTGATTGATCAGGTTGATTTCGCGAAAAACTCTCTGCATGGTCTTGCGGATTTTGAAGGAAATGGTTCAGCCGACATTCTGTGGCAGGACAACATCAACGGCGAGCTACGCAGATGGACTGTTGACGAAAACGGAGGCAGTGATGAGCGCTATCTCGGTGTTATGCAGGATCCTGCCTGTCACGTCGAGGGACTTGGGGACTATGATGGCAACGGCGCTGCAGACATACTGTGGCATAACACCGATTATGACGTTTACTTCTCATGCGTGACCAGGGACACTGAAATGCACTGCATCTACCTTGGGGGGCCGGAAGATACAGACTCCTCTGTTGTGGCCTCTGGTGATTTTAACGGAGACGGCTACGAAGACATCCTCTGGCAGAATGTCAACAATGGTGATTTTTATGTCTGGCTCATGGACAGTGAGGGAGTGATGGGAACCATGCCTCTTGGTTCGGTGAACGTATCTGACTGGAAGATATTCGGCGCAGGAGATATAAACAACGACGGGCTTGCTGACATAATATGGCGTTATGATCTGACAGGTGACTTCATTCCTCTCCTGACTCAGCAGTCTGAATAATTCTCAATGTCTGGTGGCAACCAAACATTGGTTCAAATCTCATGGGGAGAGTTCCCTGTTTGTCCCAATATCATAACGTGCTGCGGCTATGTAACTTTTTGAGACTGGTTCTGAAACTGTCATGAGGTGTCACGAACGTTATATGCAGGTTTTCTCGCAGAACAAATCTCAAAAAGCCACACAGCCTCCACAATAATAGAAAAGGCGAGACAAACAGGGAATGCTCCCAATCTCATGACTCACCCCAGAAAATGTAAAAGGGTTACAGCAACAAGCCGTAACCCTTTTTCTTTTTGGTAACCTTCTGGGCAACTTCGTTTATCCTGAGGGGTTGCATTATTGAGGGGCTGTCCCAAAATAACTTGGCGGATTTGCAGCAAATTCCACAATCGCTCAATCCAGGATTGTTTTATTTTTTCGCTGTTTGCGAACCTGTTCCCTGATCCTCAACGCCTTACGAAAGGCTGCCTTGCAAAGAAAGGCATGTATCAATTTCTACAGATATTTCTCTGCCATGAGTTCAGCAATCTGAACCGCATTGGTGGCAGCACCCTTGCGGATATTGTCAGCCACTACCCACAGATCAAGGCCATTTTCCTGAGATATGTCCTCTCTTATACGGCCCACAAATGTCAGGTCCTGCCCCTCTGCATCAAGGGGCATGGGATAGATATTTTTTGATACATCATCAACTACCTTGACACCAGGGGCTGAAGAGAGAAGCTCCCTTGCCTTGTCAGCGCTTACCGGGTCTGCAAACTTCAGGTTTACAGACTCTGAATGACTGTAGAACACAGGCACCCGCACAGTGGTGGCAGAGACCATGATAGTGTCATCCTCCAGTATCTTTCGGGTCTCATTCACCATTTTCATCTCTTCTTTGGTATAGCCATTTTCAGTAAAGACATCTATATGGGGCAGGCAGTTAAATGCTATCTGATAGGGATAAGCACTGTAGTCAAACTCTCCTGCATACCCCTTTGCTCCCTTACCCTCACCTGCACCTGAAGCCCACTGTTTTACCTCTGCCTCAAGCTCATCAATGGCCTTCTGGCCAGTGCCGGATACTGCCTGATATGTTGATACTACTATGCGCTGAATTTTTGCATAGTCATGCAGAGGTTTCAGGGCAACCATCATCTGAATGGTGGAACAGTTGGGATTGGCTATGATGCCCCTATTTGTATAACCTGCAACTGCATGAGGATTTACCTCTGGCACAACAAGAGGCACGTCCGGGTCCATGCGCCATGCACTTGAGTTGTCTATTACCACTGCGCCGGCCTCTGCTGCGGAAGGGGCGAACTCGAGGCTGCGACCGCCTCCTGCGGAAAACAGGGCAACATCTACACCATCAAAAGAATCATGTCCGAGCTTCCTCACTATGACCTTCTGGCCCCTGAAGGAAAGTTCTTTTCCCTCTGACCTCTCTGAGGCAAGGTAACGTATCTCATTAACAGGGAAGTCACGTTCCTCAAGAACCTTTATCATCATCTGGCCCACAGCGCCGGTTGCACCGGCAACAGCCACATTAAACCTGCGAGACATCTTTCAGTTACCCCTCTGTCACGTACTTTGCCACAAGGTCACCGACCTCAGTGGTGGAGTATCCCATCTTTCCTGCTGAAAGGCTCTTGAGGTCCTGGCTGACAGCCTTGCGCACGGCATTTTCCACTGCCTTGGCAGCCTCTGTCTCACCGAGATAATCAAGCATCATCAGGCCTGCACAGATTGCTGCCATGGGATTAATCACATTCTGACCAGTGTACTTGGGGGCTGAACCACCGATAGGCTCAAACATGGAAACACCTTCGGGATTTATGTTACCGCCTGCTGCAATACCCATTCCTCCCTGGGTTATTGCGCCAAGGTCAGTGATGATATCTCCGAACATATTGTCTGTGACAATCACGTCAAACCACTCGGGGTTCTTCACCATCCACATACAGGTTGCATCAACGTGGGCATAGTCTGTCTTTATGTCAGGATATTCCTTGGCGACCTCATAGAATGTCCTCTCCCAGAGGTCAAACGCATAGGTAAGCACGTTTGTCTTGCCGCACAGGGTCACCTGCTTCTTCTTGTTGCGCTTCCTGCAGTACTCAAATGCATATCGGATGCAGCGCTCAACACCCTTGCGGGTATTTATTGACTCCTGCACAGCAACTTCATCCGCGGTACCCTTCTTAAGGGAACCCCCAGCGCCTGCGTAAAGGCCCTCAGTATTCTCACGCACAACTACGTAGTCAATATCCTCAGGCCCCTTGTCCTTTAACGGAGTCTCAACGCCGGGATAGAGGATTACAGGGCGAAGATTGATATACTGGTCAAGGGCAAAACGCAGGGCAAGCAGAATGCCCTTTTCAAGAATGCCGGGCTTCACATCAGGATGCCCGATTGCGCCAAGATATATTGCCTTGTACTGCAAGAGGTCTTCTGCTGCTCCCTCTGGAAGCACCTCGCCAGTCTTTATATAACGGTCTCCACCATAATCGTACCAGGTTAAATCAAGTGAAAAGCCGTACTTTGTCGCTGCGGCCTCAAGTACCTTGACTCCCTCGGTAACAACCTCAGGACCAGTCCCATCGCCGGGAATTACTGCAATTTTATATGTAGCCATTTCTCTTCCTCCTTTTATTTACGAAATTAGCAGGTTACCAACAGACAGTCGAGCCTGTAATGCAACAAAAACTGTATTTAATCAGCGTGAGACACTGAAACGTCTGACAGTTGCAATAAAACTGTGATTTATCAGGCAGTAACCCATTGTAATAATGCTGACTGAATTAAGCATTTCAAAAGATGAAGCAGCATATCTGACAAAAGCTCAATTCAGAGATAAATTAAAAACCCAGCCGCTATACACTCTTCATGACATGAGGGATAAGCCCTCCGTCAGCAATAAGCTCCTGCATAAATTCAGGTATGGGCTGAGCATGTACCGTGGTGCCCTTTGTGGTATTTGTAATGGTGCCTGTGTCCGCATCCACCTCTACAACATCACCCTGTTCAAATGCCTCTGCAGCCTCTCTGCACTCAAAGATGGGAAGCCCCATATTAAAGGCGTTCCTGTAAAAAATGCGGGCAAAACTCGGTGCTATCACACAGGCCACGCCTGCCGCCTTTATGGCAATGGGCGCATGCTCCCTGGAAGAACCACAGCCAAAATTGGTGTCAGCCACAATGATATCACCGGGCTGGACTTTTGACGCAAACTCAGGGTCTGCATCCTCCATGCAGTGTTTTGCCAGCTCGTCAGGGTCAGAGGTGTTAAGATAACGAGCCGGAATTATGAGATCAGTATCGATATTCTTTCCGAATTTCCATACCTTGCCTTTGAATTTCATACCTGTTCCTTTATTTGAAATAGCTGTGCCGCTTCTTCTTTTTCCGTAAAATCCAAACATACCTGATGAATTTTCATTTCAGGGTGTATTGGCTGACGGATAACATGAACATTTAATCTGACAGTTTACAACTCCTCAGGGCTTCCAATTCTTCCGAGGATAGCGCTTGCAGCGGCAACCGCTGGATTTGCAAGATAGACCTCGCTCTCCTGATGCCCCATGCGCCCCACAAAATTTCTGTTTGTGGTGGCAACGGCACGTTCGCCTCTGGCAAGGATCCCCATGTGGCCGCCAAGACACGGGCCGCATGTTGGAGGACCTATTATGGCGCCGCTATCTGCAAAAATCCGGAGCAGCCCCTTGTCAAGGCAGTCAGAATAAACCTGAGGCGTGGCAGGAAGGATTATGAGACGCACCCCGTCGGCAACCTGATGATCCTTAAGTATTGAGGCTGCAAGCTCAAAATCTTCAGTGCGTCCATTGGTGCATGAGCCTATCACCACCTGGTCTATCCTGATATTACCGGCCTGGGACACGGGCCTGGAATTCTCAGGCAAATGAGGAAAAGCCACCTGTGGCTCAATATCCGCACAGTCATACTCTATAACCCTTGCATATTGTGCGTCAGGATCACTGGTATAGAAGGTGTATGGCCTGCTGGCGCGATCTTTCACCCATGCCTCTGTTATCTCATCAGGGTTGATAAGCCCTACCTTTCCGCCTGCCTCTATGGCCATGTTCGACATGGTGAAACGGTCTGCCATGGGAAGTTTTTCAATCACAGGGCCAGTGAATTCCATTGCCATGTACAGGGCTCCATCAACGCCAACATCACCAATGGCATGAAGCACAAGGTCCTTGCCTCCTACCCATGGTTTCAGCTCTCCCCTGTAGACAAACTTGATGGACTCAGGCACACGAAACCAGGTACGCCCCCTGATCCATGCAGCCGCAAGGTCAGTGCTTCCCACACCTGTGGCAAAGGCCCCAAGGGCTCCGTATGTACAGGTGTGACTGTCTGCACCGATTACAACATCACCCGGAACCACTATTCCCTTTTCCGGAAGCAGAACATGCTCAACCCCGCACTTGCCGCCCTCATAGTAGTGCAGAATATCCTGCTCTCTAACAAATTCGCGGAGCATGCGCACCTGCTCCGCACTCTTTATATCCTTGTTTGGCGTAAAGTGGTCTGCAACAAGGGCTATCTTTTCGCGGTCAAACACGGATTTAACCCCGGTATCTCGAAAAATCTTTATGGAAATAGGCGCGGTGATGTCATTCCCCAGGGTCATGTCAACAGGCACGTCAACAAGCTGACCTGGCTTTACGTGATCAAGCCCGGCATGTGCTGCCAGTATCTTTTCAGCGATTGTCATGGAACTCATGGATATATATTTACTCCTGTTATCTATCGGAAACGATGGATTTTCACAGTAACCGCCATTCCCGGAGCGGGTACAACCAGCAATAGAAACACGGTCTTCCTACCTGTAAAACTGTACGCCCAAGAAAAGTGAGGAAGCCGTAGCTTGCAGTTTATAGTTCCCAAACCGGAGTTTGGGAACCAGCAAATTAGAGCTTCTTTTACTTTGAGCTTGGAGCCTTGAGCTTTCAGCCCTGAGCTGTTTTCACTGCTTCATGTATTCAAGCCTGTTCAGCGCATTGAGATATGCCTTTACACTGGCAGTGATAATGTCAGGATCAGCGCCCTGGCCATTTACCTCAACATCACCATCCCTGAGCCGAACGGTTACCTTGCCCAGCGCATCGGTCCCTCCTGTGATGGACTGTACATTATACCTGAGCAGAATACTGTCGGTGCGCACCAGTTTCTTTACTGCCTGGAACGCTGCGTCCACTGGCCCTGCACCAAGGGAACATGTGATACGCTTCTCTCCTCCCTCTTCAATGGCCACAGTAGCTGTGGGCTTGATGCCGCTTCCCCCTGCTACATGCAAATATTTAAGCGAAAAGCGCTCAGGTATCTTGAGAATTTCCCCGGCCACAAGCACCTTGAGGTCTTCGGTGAAAATCTCCTTCTTGCGGTCTGCAAGTTCCTTGAACCGCACAAAAACACTGTCTATTTCCTTATCAGACAGGGTATAGCCGAGCTCCTCAAGCCTGGCCTTGAGGGCATGGCGGCCAGAGTGCTTTCCAAGCACCAGCGAACCCTGGGAAAGCCCCACATCCCTTGGGTCCATGATCTCATAGGTGGTACGCTCCTTGAGAACACCATCCTGATGAATACCTGACTCATGGGCAAAGGCATTTGCCCCCACTATTGCCTTGTTAGGCTGTACCTGCATGCCGGTAAGCGTGGCAACAAGCCTGCTTGCAGAGGTGATCTCCGTGGTTACGATATCAGTACGGTAGGGGAGGCAGTCGTTACGGGTGCGGATAGCCATGACTACTTCCTCCATGGCAGTATTTCCTGCACGCTCACCTATACCGTTTATGGTGCACTCAACCTGTCTTGCGCCATTTTCTATTGCAGAAAGCACATTCGCAGTGGCAAGGCCCAGGTCATTGTGACAGTGGACACTGAGAACCGCCCTGTGGATGTTTTTCGTATTCTCCATGACATAGCGGATCATACGGCCAAAGTCCCAGGGAATGGCATAACCTACTGTATCAGGAAAGTTAAGTGTGGTGGCACCTGCATCCACCACTGCCTCAAACACCCTGCACAGAAAATCAAGATCGCTCCTGCTTGCATCCTCTGCGGAAAATTCCACATTGGAAGTGTAGGCTGCGGCATACTTCACTGCTGCGGCTGCCATCTCCAGTACCTGTTCCCGGCTCTTTCTGAGCTTGTACTTAAGATGAATATCAGAGGTGGCAAGAAACGTATGTATCCTGGGATTTGCTCCACCCTTTATGGCATCCCATGCGGTATCTATATCTTTTTCAGAGGCCCTGGCAAGAGCTGCAACCTGGAGGTCTCTCAGCTCACCTGCAAGGCGCTTGACACCCTGGAAATCACCTGGGGAGGCAATGGGAAAACCTGCCTCAAGAACATTTACGCCCATGCGCTCAAGCTGATGCCCTATCTGAAGCTTCTCCTCTACATTAAGAGAAACACCTGGAGACTGCTCACCATCGCGCAGAGTGGTATCAAAAATAATTATCCTGGGTCTGTCTTTTCCAATCTCATCCATGATCTGTTTACCTGTGCCGTCATATCCAGCATCCTTTTCTTCCATTCAACCATGCCACACTGCATGTTCACACGTCAACAGGGAAAGGAAGAAGAGAGAGTGACAAATACATTCCGGCTCCTGACTTGAAAAGTGTACCGGCCTGAAACCGATTCACTTCCGGATGTATCAGTGTCTGGAGGAATTTCCTCCGTCCTTTACCTTTGCCTGATGTGCAGCCCCCGGCTTTCTGGCGCTCAGAGCCTGCACGGTTATAAGGAGAGGACCGGACAGGACATAAACAATAAACAGCATGAACAGCGTTACACTTGGTTCAACAGCCACCACAACCATTGACAGAATCAGCGCAACCATGGAACTGAACGGATGCTGATGCACCCAGCGCAGCTCCTTGAAACTGTGGTAGCGAACATTGCTTACCATGAGAAATGACAGGGCATAGACCAGGAGGAGCACGCCGTAATGACGCACCTGCCCAGTTATGCCAAAGTGATGGAAGAGCAGCACTGTGGTTGCCAGCATTATTGCTGCAGAGGGACAGGGAAGCCCCATGAAATATTTCTTGCTCTCAGCCACCTTGCTCTCACTCAGGGTGTTGAAACGCGCAAGCCTCAGCGCAGTGGTGCCAACAAAGAGGAAACCGGCAAGCCAACCGAGACGGCCAAAGCCCTGAAGCCCCCACAGAAAGGCCAGAATGCCGGGCGCAACACCAAAGGCCACCATGTCTGCGAGAGAATCATACTCCACACCGAACTTGCTGGTTGTCCCTGTCATCCTGGCAACCCGGCCATCAAGCCCGTCAAACACGCCGGATATGAGAATGGCCCAGGCCGCAGTATCGTAACTGCCCTGAATCGCAGCGATCATGGAATAAAAACCGCTGAAAAGGCTGGCTGAGGTAAAGAGGTTGGGCAGGAGATAGACCCCTCGTCTCGGCTTTTTCTTCACAGCGTATTCTTCAGACATTTTCTCTGCTCCAGCTTGCAAGTACTGTTTCTCCAGCAACGGTTTTCTGCCCCTGGCTTACCAGTACCCGGCATTCCATGGGAAAATAACAATCCAGGCGGGAACCGAACCGGATCATGCCGAAACGCTCTCCGCGCCTGAGCCAGTCCCCGGTTTCAGCCCTGCATACAATACGTCTCGCTATAAGACCGGCTACCTGGACAACAACAATTTTCCGTCCCTGTTCATCCTCAAGGAGAATGGCATTCTGTTCATTCTGAATCATGGCATTCTCTCTGTCAGCAGGGTGGAACATACCGGGTTTATACCTGATATCCTTTACCACGCCCCCCATGGGAGATCTGTTTACGTGTACATCAAACACGTTCATAAATATACTTATACGCCTTGATCTGCACTGAAGTAAAGGGGCGTCTTCAACTTCCTTCACCTCCAGCACCCTGCCGTCAGCAGGAGCCGCCAACAGACCATCACCGTGAGGCACGATCCTTTCAGGGTCCCTGAAGAAATAGAGTATAAACGCCGAGGCTGATAAAGCAGCCACGGCAGGTACCGGCCATTCAAGAAGGGCAAATATCAGGGATACAAAAACGGCAAGGCCAATGAAGGGCACCCCCTCCATGGCCACCGGAATCCGCTGGGGGCGCATGGGAGATGAAGCCTGCCTATTTCTTGAGCCAGCTCATCATGTCTCTGAGTCTGGCGCCCACCTCTTCAATGGGATGCTCTGCCTGCTGTCTGCGCATGGCATTGAATGCCGGACGGTTTACCTTATTCTCAAGGAGCCACTCCTTGGCAAACTCACCTGACTGAATCTCATCAAGTATCCTGCGCATCTCCTTCCTTGTCTCATCGGTGATAACACGCTTTCCGCGGGTAAGGTCTCCGTACTCCGCAGTATCACTGATTGAGTAACGCATGTTGGCAAGGCCACCCTCATAAATCAGGTCAACAATCAGCTTGAGCTCATGACAGCACTCAAAATATGCAATTTCAGGCTGGTAGCCAGCATTTACAAGGGTCTCAAAACCAGCCTTGATAAGTTCAGCAGCCCCGCCGCAAAGCACACACTGCTCACCGAAGAGGTCAGTTTCTGTCTCCTCGCGGAACGTAGTCTCAATAACACCTCCCCTGGCCCCGCCAATTCCATTGGCATAGGCAAGGGCTGTTTCCATGGCACTGTCTGTTGCATCCTGATGAATTGCCACCAGACATGGAACACCTGCGCCTACCTCGTACTCACGCCTTACAAGATGACCCGGGCCCTTGGGGGCAACCATGGCAACGTCCACATCCGCAGGCGGCACAATCTGTCCGAAATGAATATTGAATCCATGTGAAAAGAGGAGCATGTTACCGGGTTTGAGGCCAGGGGCTATGGCATCCCTGTAGATATCTCCCTGCACATGATCCGGCACCAGCATCATTACCAGGTCTGCCTTTTCCGCAGCCTCTGCAGCACTTACCGGCTCAAAACCATGCTTCACTGCAAGGTCATAATTGGCAGAACCCGGACGCTGTCCTACAATTACATTAATGCCACTGTCCCTGAGATTCTGTGCGTGTGCATGTCCCTGACTGCCATACCCTATGATTGCTACTGTCTTGCCCTCAATCGGTGTAAGAGGGGCATCCTTCTCATAAAAAATTCGCATTTGTTTTAAAGCTCCTTAAATTTCAATGCCTGCATCTGACAGACGCAGGCTTTTCATATTGCTCCGACCAGCCGATTCCGGAATTCTTTTGTAAGGAAAATGCAAGGAAAAACTCAGTGCATTTACAAACAGGTTCAGAAATTATTCAGAAATTCCGTATCAGAATCAAAGTTACTGCGGAATCAGACAGACTTCTTCTCCCTCACCATGGCAATGGTGCCTGTGCGGGTAATCTCCTTGATACCAATGGGTTTCAGAAGCTCAATAACTGCCTTCAGCTTTGATTCAGGCCCTGTAACCTCAATGGTGTATGTCTTTGGACTTACGTCAACCACCTTGCAGCGGAAAATATCGCACATGCGAAGAACCTCTGCCCGCGTCTCATCCTCGGCCTTTACCTTCACAAGAGCCATCTCGCGTTCAACATAAATCCCCTCGCTTACATCCACCACCTTATAGACATCCACAAGCCGGTTAAGCTGCTTGATTATCTGCTCAATGATGAAGTCATCACCTGATGTCACAAGGGTGAGGTGTGAAAGTGTGGGATCAAGGGTTGCGGCAACACAGAGACTCTCAATATTGAAACCACGCCCGCTGAAAAGCCCGGTAATCCTGGAGAGGGCTCCCGGCGTATTCTCTACAAGAACTGACAATGTATGTTTATGCTTCATTTGACAAAAACTCCTGAGGACTTTTTATGTTGGCTGCTATGAACCACAGTACAGCAGGGGCAGGGAGTTATCACAACCGGCCCCTGATTTTACGCTGCGTCAGCAGCGGCTGCAGACCGTGTTTTCAGGCTCAGACAAGCAGCATCTCCGTAGTGGCCTTGCCGGCAGGAACCATTGGGAAAACACCTTCTTCCTTTGCAATGGCAAACTCCATTATGACCACACCCGGGGTCTCAATACCCTTCTTAAGGACATCCCTGACCTCTTCAGGTTTGGTTGCCCTGAGACCAGTTGCTCCATAAGCCTCTGCTATCTTGACAAAATCAGGAGTAAAGCTGAATTCCGTGGCTGCATAAACCCTGTCATAGAACAGCTCCTGCCACTGGCGCACCATGCCAAGGAACTGGTTGTTCAGTATAACAACCTTCACGTTCAACCTCTCCTGCATGGCAGTGGCAAGTTCTTGAATGTTCATCTGGATACTTCCATCTCCTGCCACATCAATTACCAGCCGGTCAGGAAAGGCCATCTGAGCACCGATTGCAGCAGGCAGACCATAACCCATTGTCCCGAGCCCGCCTGAGGTCAGGAAACTTCTCGGCTCATCGAACTTGTAGAACTGGGCGGTCCACATCTGATTCTGACCTACCTCTGTGGAAATAATAGCCTTGCCCTTTGTCAGGTCATAGAGCTGCTCAATCACATACTGAGGCTTGATGACCCCTGGCTCCTCCTTGTAGGTAAGGGGATGGCGTTCTTCCCAGGCGTTCAACTGTTCCCACCACTCCTGGTGCTGATCCTTCCATGCCTCTGCAGGACGACCGGCTTTTTTAACAGCTTTTACCAGCTTGGCAAGGGCCTTGCGGCAGTCGCCCACTATGGGGACATCAACTTTCACGTTCTTCTGTATTGAGGTGGGATCTACATCAATATGTATTATCTTTGCCTTGGGGGCAAAGGCGTCAACCTTGCCGGTAACCCTGTCATCGAACCTTGCTCCAACCGCTATAATGAGGTCTGAATGGGCCATGGCCATATTGGAGCAGTATGTCCCGTGCATTCCAAGCATGCCGAGACTAAGCTCAGAGGTACCTGGGAATCCGCTGAGCCCCATGAGGGTCATGGTGACAGGGGCATGCAGCATCTCAGCAAGCTCCCTCATCTCCTTATGAGCATTGGCTATTACTACGCCTCCTCCAACATAGAAGATGGGCCTGCGCGCCCTTTCCATCATGCGGTAGGCACGGTCTATCTGCTTTGAATGCGGCTCCACCACAGGGTTATATGACCGGAATTTGATTTTCTCAGGATAGTGGAATTCGCCCCTGGCATTCTGTACATCCTTGGGAAGATCAATGAGGACCGGACCGGGTCTGCCAGACCTGGCAACCACAAATGCCTCCTTTAGAATCCTGGGCAGATCCTTCACATCCTTCACAAGATAGTTATGCTTTGTGCACGGACGGGTAATACCGACAATATCCACCTCCTGAAAAGCATCATTACCAATCAGGCTTGTGGGGACCTGGCCGGTGAAAACCACCATGGGAATTGAATCCGCATAGGCTGTAGCTATACCCGTGACGGTATTTGTGGCACCCGGGCCGGAAGTGGCAATGGCCACTCCTACCTTTCCGGTGGCTCTCGCATATCCGTCTGCTGCATGAGTGGCACCCTGTTCATGCCTGACAAGCACATGCTTGATTGTACCATCTCTTTCAAGGGTATCATAAACATCGATAATGGCGCCTCCAGGGAAACCGAAGCATACCTCAACTCCTTCCCGCTTGAGAGCCTCTATGACCATCTCTTTTCCGGTCATCTTAGTCATTTATACGTACCTCTGATTCTATTTTTTCATTTACCACGCCCTTCTCGGGCCTTTCTGAACTTTTAATTACTCACCCCTGATAGAGGATGAATTCCCATAACGGAAAGTCGCTTTTCACACAACAATTTTTTCCTTGACACGTATCTGCTCACAGAGTGCTGCAGATGCAAGGCGGAGGGGGCGAAGGCGTACTTCCCGTACTTTGAGCCCCGGACAACACAGCAGATGCGATACCCTGTGAGTAGATACCTGAACTTAAAGATAAGCCGTAACATTATTCCCCTGTATCACCATTGTCAACGCCATGACATACTTTTTAACAATGACTTAACAATTTATGACAAACAATGTCCTGTTTCCACTGCCGCACATGACAAAATCAGATAAGGGCCATCACATAAAGGAGAGCATTCCCTGTTTGTGCCTCCTTTTCTATTATGTGGAGACTGTGTGGCTTTTTAAGACTTGTTCTGCGAGAAAACCTGCTTAAAACCTCATAACAGTTTCAGAACCAGTCTCAAAAAGTTGCATAGCCGCAACACGTTATGATATTGGGACAAGCGGGGAATGCTCCCACATAAAGAGGCAGAATCCTGATACAGAATTCACTTCACTTAACCGTTTTTTTTGTTTAAAGTGAGGCTGCCTGCAGCTATGATGGCAAATTTTCATGCTGCACAACTCATGCAGGGCAATGGTGATGGTTTTAAGCGTATTCAGGCCATTTCGCAGACTTTTCACGGCCAGACGCTGCCTTGACGGCCTGTATCAGAGAGGAAAATTACCTTAAATGCTGGACGATCTCACAATTCGCAAACCCGGGCAGAAAGCAGGCAAATGGCTGTTCTACTGCATCATAGTAGGCCTGCTGGCCGGGACAGGGGCTATCGTCTTTCACTTCCTCTGTAACTTCGGCCACTTTTTCTTCCTTGACTATCTTGCAGGGTACCGCCCGAGCCACCCTGCAGGCGATCCCCCGCTGTTCGGCCATACTCACCAGCCATTCAGGCCAATGGTCTTGTGGATAATCCCGGCTGCTGGAGGTCTTCTCAGCGGACTGTTAGTCTATTTTTTCTGCCCTGAGGCGCAGGGCCACGGTACAGATTCTGCCATCAGCGCATATCATCACAACAGCGGCAGAATCAACCCCAAGGTGCCTTTTGTAAAGACTGTTGCCTCGTTCATAACCCTGGGTACTGGAGGCTCAGGCGGAAGTGAAGGGCCGATATGCCAGATAGGCGCAGGCCTGGGCTCTCTCTTTGCCCAGCGTGCAGGGCTTACTGAAAGAGAGATGCGTATCCTCATGGCCGCTGGCATGGGCGCAGGCATTGGAAGTATCTTCAGAGCACCGCTTACAGGCGCACTTTTTGCAGCGGAAATTCTCTACAGTGAACCTGAATTTGAGGCAGATGTTATTATTCCAACGGCGATTGCCTCAACTGTGGCATACTCTCTGTTCTGTTCAGTTTTCGGATGGGGTTCCCTGTTCCAGGCAGGAGACTTCCGATATTCGAATATTCTAGAACTCGGCCCGTACACTGTGCTTGCGGCAGCGCTTACCCTGGGGGCATTCCTCTTTGTAAAAATCTTCTGGGGCTTTCATGATTTTTTCCAGAAACTAAAGATTCCCATGTGGATCAAACCGGCAATTGGAGGAATTCTCACAGGCACACTGGCACTTGCTCTTCCACAGGTTCTTGGTTTCAGCTATGGGTTCATCCAGGACGGACTGGACAACCAGGTTACCCTGTGGCTCTTTCTCGCAGTGGCAATAGGCAAGATACTTGCCACGGCATTTTCAATAGGCTCTGGAGGAAGTGGCGGTGTTTTCGGACCTTCCGTGGTTATAGGCGGGTGTATCGGAGGCGCTGTGGGGGTTTTCTTTCACACCATTATGCCCTCTGTGGTACCTAACCCTGCTGCATTCATCATTGTGGGCATGGCCGGTTTCTTTGCAGGCAGTTCCAATGTACCCATTACGGCAGTGATTGTTGTAAGTGAAATAACCAGTTCATATCACCTGCTGCTTCCAAGCATGCTCGTGTGCAGTCTCAGCTTTTTCCTGTGCAGACGCTGGAACCTGTACAGGGCACAGGTCCCTGCAAAGATAGATTCTCCAGCCCACAAGGGTGAGTTCTTTACGGATATCATGGAGGATATCAGGGTAAAGGATATTTTTGATACTACGCGGGCATTTGCCGTCATACCTGAAGACATGAGTTTTTCACAGTTCTGTAAATTCTTCAGTGCAACTGACCAGCACTACTTTCCGGTTGTAAACAGAGAGGGAAAACTCAGCGGTATTTTCTCAATAAACGATATAAGGCACTGTCTGTTTGACGATGCGGATATTGGTGACCTTGTGCTCATGCGGGATGTGGCCAGAAAGGACGTAATTACCACAACCCCGTCAGAAGATATCAATTCTCTTCTTCACAAATTTACCATAAGGAATATCGACAAAATTCCGGTGGTAAGCGACCATGACCCAACCGAATTCCTCGGCATGATCAGCAGACGTGAAGTCATTGCTTTCTATAATGAAGCTGTAAACAGGCTCAAGGAAACCGCATCAAAGGAAAGCCCTGTACCATTTTGATCGTATCTGCTCACAGGGTACCGCATCTACGGCGTTGTCTGATGCTCTAAGTAGACGATTGAAGTAGGTGTTGTACGCCTGCGCATCCTCCGTCTTGTATCTGCAGCACCCTGTAAGCTGATACAGGAGAATTTGCACGGACGTATTGAGAATTTAGTTTTGATCAAGCTGAGCAGAATAAAAAAAACCCCCAGGGCCTCTCTCCGGGCCTGGGGGAACTTGCGACCATCAGCCCTGCCCACCAGTCCATTATTTACAGGGTCGACGCAGATAATTCATCAGGCAAAAAAAAAGCCCTCCTGTTTTGGAGGGCTTTCATAGCCAGTTGAATCAAACTGTATTTAGAGGCTACCTGACACAAATCAGTATGTCAAGCCATATCTATATTTTTATTCTCCGAGTTCAAAAGTGCTGTCAGGACTGGGATTTTTCTATCCCGGACTCTCCTGTTTCTGCTGCTTCTGCTGCTTCTGTTCCCGATGCTTCTTCCGGGCTAGCATCCTCTGACTTACTCTCTGCTTCACCGGACATGCTCTCTTCCATATCTGCATCTGTTTCTGCAGGGGCTGCCTCTGCTGCAGACTGATCAGAAGCAGGTTCCTGATCTGAGGCTGACGCCCTTGCTTCTTCTGGTGCAGTCTCTGCATCCGCGGACTCTTCCGGCGCAGCAGATGACTCTGAAGTCGTATCTTCAGCAGCCGCTTCCGCTTTTGCTTCCACAGATGAAGAGGCTGCAGCTTCGGCAGATTCATCGACTGCGGCTTCTTCAGAGGTTTCAGGTGCAGCAGCAGGTATTACCGATTCTGCAGAGGTTGCGGAAACAGCAGGCTTGGACTGCTTTTTCTTTCCTGGTTTCAGGGACTCAACTGCAAGCTCTATAACAGCCATCATTGTGGCATCCCCGCGGCGGGGTCCAAGCCTTACAATCCTGGTATAACCACCGTTCCTGTCAGCAAACTTCGGACTCCACTCTTCGAACAGTTTGGCAACAACATCACGGTCTCTTATTACAGACAGTGCCTGCCTCCTGGCATGCAGACTGCCATCCTTGCCGAGAGTGACCATGCGATCAGCCAGCCGCCTAAGTTCCTTGGCTCTGGTTATGGTGGTTACAATACGGCCATGCTCCATGAGAGACGTAACCATATTTCGCATCATTGCCTTGCGGTGGGAGGTGGTTACACCAAGCCTCCGGGTTCTAACGCGATGCCTCATTTTTCGTCACCTTCCTTAGCACCGTCTTCTTCTTCAGGTTCAGCAGCCTCCGGGGGTATCCAGCCGTCCAGTACCATACCAAGATGAAGACCAAGGCCATCAAGAATCTTCTGTATTTCCTCAAGCGATTTGCGCCCGAAGTTCTTGGTCTTGAGCATCTCCTGCTCAGTCTTCTGAACAAGTTCCCCTATGTAATGTATATTGGCATTTTTAAGGCAGTTAGCTGACCTTACAGAGAATTCCAGTTCGTCAATTTTTTTGTTAAGTTCATCCAGTTTACCGTCAAAATCCTTGCTCGGAGTCTCAAGTTCAGGCTCCTGGACCTCATCAAAGTTGATGAATACAGTCAACTGTTCCTTCAATATTTTGGCAGCATAGGCAATGGCGTCTTCAGGGGTCACACTGCCATCTGTCCAGACTTCAAGAGTAAGTTTGTCGTAATCAGTGCGCTGCCCGATTCTGGCCTGAGTAACCTTGTAATTCACCTTCTCAATGGGAGAAAAGAGTGAATCAATGAAGATGCGCCCTGCCACCTCCTCTTCACCCTTGTCCTGTTCTTCAGCAGGGACATATCCCTTGCCCCACACCGCCGTCATCTCAATGTTCAGGTCTGCACCTTCTGTGAGCGTGGCAATGTGATGTTCAGGATTCATCACCTCAACGCCCCCTGTAGGCGAGATGATGTCACCTGCCTTAACCTCGCATGGTCCCTTTTTTTCAAGTATCAGAGGTTCCTGCCTGTCGTTATGAAGCTTGAGCCTGACACTCTTGAGGTTCAGAATAATCTCAGTTACATCCTCAATGACCCCTGGGACAGTGGCAAACTCGTGCAGAACGCCATCAATCTTGACAGAGTTGATGGCAGCGCCCTGAAGCGAAGAGATCAATATCCTTCTGAGCGCAATGCCCAGAGTAACGCCATATCCTCTTTCAAGCGGTTCACACACAAACTTTCCATATATTTCCGTGTGTGAGTCAGTGTCAACCTGAAGGGCGTGAGGAACTATAAGCTCTCTCCAGTTTCTGTAAAAGGGAGTCTGTTCGGTATTCTGATTCTCAGTCATAATTTTTTTTCCGACCTTGGACGGTGGGAGTTATTTTATTTTGAGTAGAACTCTACAATAAGCTGTTCCTGAATAGGAATAGTGATGTGACTTCTCTCAGGCATACCTTTTATCGTGCCCTCTTTCTTTTCAGCATCAAGTTCCAGCCACTCGGGAACGCCACGCCTGGCGACTGCCTCAAGTGCCTGAACAACAGGCACGATCTGTGCTGATTTTTCCCTTAATGCAACCTTGTCACCAGTCTTTACAAGAAAAGAGGGGATGTCAGTCTTAACGCCATTAACAGTAAAATGGCCATGACGCACAAGCTGCCTCGCCTGTGAGCGGGAATCAGCAAAACCAAGCCTGTAAACAACATTGTCAAGACGCCTTTCAAGGAGAATAAGAAGCGTGGTGCCGGTAACGCCCTTCTGACGGTCAGCCTCATTGAAATAGCTTCTGAACTGTTCCTCCTTGATGCCGTACATCCTTCTTACCCGCTGTTTTTCGCGCAGACGAATGCCGTAATCCGAGACCTTTATCCTGCGGCCCTGCCCATGCTGACCAGGTGGATAACTCCTGCGCTCAAAGGCACATTTATCAGAAAAACATCTATCGCCCTTAAGAAAGAGTTTACTTCCTTCCCGCCTGCATAAACGGCAACGTGGTCCTGTATATCTTGACACTTCCTGTCCTCCGGTAAACTTCTATTTTTTTAAAAAACGTACAGACTATCTGCTTAATTTTCTGGTGTTAAATGCTTAAATCAACCGCATAGACCTGTAACAGTGGCTCTGCCATTGACATTGCCAGCACTGAACTTGCAATGTTTTTTGACAACACTAAATGGTCAATGGCTGTAATGAGAACTCAAGGAGATACTCAACAGCAAAATGCGCATTTTATACGCTTAGCTCAAGAGACACCTTAAAGGCCGGCAATTACGATAGCGCGCTGTTAATTCTCATACTCGACGACGTTTGGGAGGACGACAGCCATTATGGGGCAGAGGTGTTACATCCTTGATCGTCTTGATCTTCAGGCCTGCGGCAGCAAGGGCTCTGACTGCAGCCTCCCTGCCTGAGCCAGGACCGTTGATATGTACATCCACACTTCTCATGCCATGGTCCATGGCCTTTCTCGCAGCATTCTCAGATGCCATCTGCGCCGCAAAAGGAGTACCCTTTCTTGACCCCTTGAAGCCCTGAGCACCACAGGTTGACCATGATACAGTATTGCCCTGCTTGTCAGTAATGGTAATGCACGTATTATTAAAAGTGGCCTGTATGTGAACTATACCCTCAGGGATATTCTTTTTTTCCCTGCGGCCGCCTCTTCTTGGTGATGCCATTTGAAAACTCCTGTATGCAGTGCCCCTGCTTTTGCTAACAGTCTTAACTTTACCGTGCGGTGCACTGCCGACGCCTTTTTATATGAAAGCGTCTGTGTAAAATTGCTTAACGCTTTTTCTTCTTTACTGCAGTACGGCGAGGTCCCTTGCGTGTCCTTGCATTGGTGGAAGTGCGCTGTCCACGTACAGGCAATCCTCTCCTGTGACGGAGGCCCCTGTAACAGCCCATATCCATGAGCCGCTTGATATTCATTGAAATCTCACGCCTGAGATCACCTTCGATCTTGCATTCAGAGTCGATGATTTTCCTAAGCGCTGTGATATCCTCATCGGTGAGCGCATCAGTTTTCTTGTTCCTGTCAATGCCGGCCTTATCCAAAATCTGTCCGGAAAGGGTACGACCGATACCGTAAATATAGGTAAGCGCTATCTCAAGTCTCTTTTTGTTAGGCAGGTCAACCCCTGCTATTCGTGCCACGAAGTTTCCTCCCTCTTAACCCTGACGCTGCTTGTGTCTGGGGTTTTTACAGATAACCCGCACAATGCCTCTTCTTCTGATTACCTTGCAATCCTTACATCTTGGTTTGACTGAAGCCTTAACCTTCATGATAAATCACCTTTTATGCATATGTCCGGAATGACCCCGGTAAAACTATCTGATTTTATCTTACCTTTCAGAGACAATATCTCTGAAAAAACCCATCATGGACTGAGCATCCATCACAGTCCGAATAGATCTTCACTAAAATATTTTAACTGACAACCCAATGCGATACAGCCATTTATAAAAATTCACGCAGAATCTCTGTGTATTTCCAAATAACAGACAGAGGATTATCGTTCCCTGTAAACTACACGACCCCTGGTAAGGTCGTATGGAGACAGCTCCACTGTTACCCTGTCACCTGGAAGTATTCTGATATAGTGCATTCTCATCTTGCCTGAAATGTGTGCAAGCACCTTGTGGCCATTATCAAGCTCAACCCTGAACATAGCGTTAGGCAGGGTCTCAAGCACTTTTCCCTCTACCTGTATTGCATCTCCCTTTGACATTTTATCCTATCCTGAACTGTGGGCCTGATTTTTCAGACCTGGACCCTTAAGGCATTTATGCCGCCTGGGCGGCACGCGTTCTTTTCCAATAGCCGGTACGCCTGGTCCGTTTATAAAAACAGCCTATCCTGCGGGAAATTTGCAACTATACCCCAGGATATCTGAAAAAGCAAACTATCTGTCCGGATGTACATTCAAAACAGGACAGCCCCTTACCGCAGCAGACTCAATATCAGAGGCTTTCCGTCTGTAACTGCCACTGAATGCTCATAATGAGCTGACAGTGACCCGTCAGCCGTAACCGCAGTCCAGCCATCGGAAAGGACTCTTACATCAGGACTGCCAGCAGTAACCATAGGTTCTATGGCAATGACCATCCCTTTTTTTAACTTGGGGCCACGGCCTTTTGTACCATAGTTGGGGACTTCAGGGGGCTCATGAAGGTTCTGCCCAATCCCGTGCCCCACAAACTGTTTTACTACACCAAACCCTGACGATTCTACCCTGGCCTGGATAGCTGCGCTCACATCGCCAAGTCTCTTACCCTTCTTTACCTTCTCAATCCCCTTGAACAGGGCATCTCTGGCGCACTCTATAAGTTCATCGGCAAGACCGGAGCCACTATGCTCACCAGCTACCACACTTATTGCAGCATCGCCCACATAGCCATCATAAATGACACCCACATCCATACTGACCAGATCGCCGACATCAATTCTTCGGGCTGGTGACGGTATGCCGTGAACTATCTCGTCATTTATGGAAATGCAAACCGTAGCCGGATAGCCACGGTAGCCCTTGAAGGCTGGCTCAGCGGAACAGTTTCTTATATACTCTTCAGCCTGACGGTCAAGATCATACGTGGTAACACCAGGCAGAAGATTTCCCCGGAGCATTTGCAGCACGCCTGCCACTATCTGATTGGCAGCCAGCAGTTTTTCTATTTCCCATGGTGCCTTAAGGGTAATGCGCCTCGAAGCCCGTTTTTTCTTCACTGATCAGCCACCAGAGGGACCTTTTTGCAGCCAGACCCGCCCTTGCAGCCATGTAATATTCCAACGGGCAGCACCTGACAACAGAATCTATCAGCCTCTACGGCCCCTTATAGGTGCCCCCTTCATAAATCCTTCATAATTCCTGGTAATAAGATGTGATTCTATCTGGCCCATGGTGTCCATGGCTACGCCCACGACAATCAACAGGGCAGTGCCGCCAAAGTAGAAGGGAACATTCAATTTTGAAATCAGAATACTGGGAAGCACGCATATAACCGAAACATATGCGGCCCCCACCAGGGTAATTCGTGCCAGTATGGTATCTATAAATTCCGCAGTTCTTCTGCCAGGCCTTATACCAGGTATATAACCGCCATTCTTTTTGAGGTTTTCCGCAATATCTTCAGGGTTGAACTGTATGGCAGTATAAAAATAGCAGAAAAATATTATCAGTCCCACATACAATGATTCATATATGAGGCTTCCAGGCCTGAGTGCCTGTGAAATTGAATGCATCCACTCAAACGGCATGAAGTTCGCTATGGTAGCAGGGAACATTATGATGGAGGAGGCAAAGATTGGCGGTATGACACCGGCAGTATTGACCTTCAGAGGCAGGTGGGTTGACTGCCCGCCATACACCTTGCGCCCAACCACCCTTCTGGCATAGTGAATGGGAATCTTCCTGTGGGCCCTTTCCATAAAGCAGATAAAAGCTACCACTGCAATCATCATGACCAGCAGAAATATCATGAGCCCTGCGTTAATTTCACCAGTAGACATAAGCCTGAATGTATCAATGATGGCCGAGGGCATCCTTGCAACAATACCGGCAAAAATTATCATGGAAATGCCATTTCCAATCCCGCGTTCCGTAATCTGCTCTCCAAGCCACATGAGGAACACTGTACCGGACATCAGTGTAAGAGCTGTAAGGAACCTGAAGCTCCAACCTGGAATTGCAACCACAGGCACGCCCCCTGGCGAAGTCATGCTTTCAAGACCTATGGCAATGCCAAAGCCCTGAATAATACTGAGCCCCACTGTGCCATACCTGGTGTACTGGCTTATCTTCTTCCTGCCTGCCTCTCCCTCCTTCTTCAACTGCTCAAGGTGAGGAATGGCCACACCAAGAAGCTGTATGATAATGGAGGCACTGATATAAGGCATGATACCAAGGGCGAATATGGAAAAATTCTTCAGGGCGCCACCTGAGAACATGTCAAACATACCGAAGAGCGTACCCTGGGCCCTGGCAAAAAACGATGCCAGCGCTGCGGTATCAATTCCCGGCGTGGGTACCTGCACTCCAATTCTGTATACCGCAAGCATCATAAGCGTAAAGAGTATACGCTTGCGAAGTTCAGGTACGTTACCTATGCCCTCTACGCCCTTTAACACTTATGCACTCTCCTCTGTTTTGTCAGACACCGCATGTGAAGGAACTATTTCAACGCTGCCGCCTGCAGCCTCAATCTTTTTTACCGCACTGCTGCTGGCTGCATGTACCCGGATGTTCACAGCCCGGTTAATCTCTCCATCACCAAGTACCTTGACAAGGGAATAACGCTTGCTCACCAGTCCCTTTGCACGAAGGACCTCTATGTCTATGGGGCCATCATGCTCTATTCTGTCAAGAGATGAGACATTGAATACACCGTAGTGCTTTCTGAAAGGATTCTTAAAACCCCTCTTGGGCAGCTTCCTGTAAAGCGGCATCTGACCACCCTGGAAACCTGCGGGAATTGAAACGCCTGACCTGGACTTCTGTCCCTTCTGACCACGGCATGACGTCTTACCATGACCTGACCCCGGGCCGCGGCCTACACGTTTTCTATTTTTAACAGCGCCTTCAAAAGGCCTGAGTGAAGACAGATCTACCATTTATCTCTCCTGATTTACCGTGAAAATACATTAAGCTTTCGCCTGTACTTTGCATGACAAGGGGTGTTGCATATACTACGCGGTGCAACATAAAAGTTCAGCTCTGTGATATCAGGACCTTCCGCCTCTGAGATTCGCAAGAGCAACTGACTTCTGAATAGTCTCAAAACCCTGGAAAGTTGCATGCACCACATTGTACGGATTGTTGGAACCAAGACATTTGGTGAGGATATCGTTTATCCCCGCGGCCTCCATGATGGCCCTGACCACTGCACCTGCAATAACACCGGTACCAGGAACCGCAGGTTTCAGAAGTACCCTGCCTGCCCCGTAATGACCTACTATGTCATGGGGAATAGTAGTCCCTGTTATGGGAACCGTTATCATGTTTTTCTGGGCTCTTTCCGTGGCCTTTCGAAGCGCCTCAGGTACCTCCTTGGCCTTGCCCATGGCATAGCCTACCTTGCCCTGACCGTCACCAACCACAGCGAGAGCACTGAAGCTGAAACGCCTGCCGCCCTTAACAACCTTTGCCACACGGTTAATAAAGACTATTTTTTCTATTAAGCCCAGATCGTTATTATCTTGTGGTCCTACCAAGGTTTCACCCCTTATTCTCTGCACCCATGATTTATGGGATTACGCATATATGAGCTGTTGAATACTGCTGATTTATACGCTTCCACAGCTACTGTTAAGAATTTTAAAATTTGAGTCCGCCTTCTCTTGCACCTTCCGCAAGGGCCTTGACCCTTCCGTGATAGAGGAAACCTCCTCTGTCAAATGCTACTTCCTCAATGCCCTTGGCCTTTCCTGATGCAGCTATCTCCATCCCTACCGCCTTGGCAACATCAGTCTTGCCCTTGAACTCTGATGCCCTGCCCCTGATGGACGATGATTGAGATGACGCAGCAGCAAGAGTTACACCCTTCTCATCATCAACAAGCTGGGCATAAATGTGTCTCGTGCTGCGGAATACAGCAAGCCTCGGCATTGACGCCGTGCCTGAAATCTTTTTCCTGATTCTGCGTCTTCTCTTCAGCCGGGCAGTCAACTTGGAATTTGTGCTGGCCATATTACTCTTTGACTCCTGATTTAGAACTATCCGTTTTCTATCTACAGATATGATTCACTTGAGGCAATGACCTGAAACAAGGATCATAACCTGTTTGTTAACAATTTACGCCATAGCCCCTGCTATGCGGCAGCCTTACCAGCCTTGCGGATAATGGTCTCGTCTGAGTAGAAGATTCCCTTGCCCTTATATGGTTCAGGAGGACGATACTGTCTGATTTTTGCCGCAGTAAGACCAAGAAGCTCCTTGTCATGTCCTTCGAGAATGACATGTATCTCCTTCTGCTTGTCCACCTTGACGGTAATGCCCTCAGGCAGATCGAACTCTATTGGATGCGAAAACCCGAGATGCATTACAAGCTGTTTTCCCTTGATATCTACCTTGTAACCAACACCGTTTACAATCAGTTCCTTCTTGAACCCCTGGGATACACCGTTAACCATATTTGCTATCAGGGCCCTGGTAAGTCCCTGCAGAGCCCTGGACTTCTTGGAATCATCAGGCCTCTTTACAATAATTACATCTCCGTCAACATTGACAGAGACGCCTGGATTTACCCTTCTTTCAAGAGTACCCTTGGAGCCCTTTACAGATATGGTATCCCCATCCAGTTTCACAGTGGTACCGGAAGGGATTGTAATAGGCAGTTTTCCTATACGTGACATGGTCTATCAGCCTCTCTTTAAAACCCGGCTACCATACCGAGAGAAGGACTTCACCGCCTACGCCCTTTTCTCTGGCACCGTTGTCTGTCATAAGTCCCTTTGACGTGGAAATCACGGCAAAACCATAGCCTGATTTTATAGTGGGGATTTCCGTCTTCCTCTTGTATATACGCCTGCCAGGCTTGCTGACTCTCTGAATATCGTTAAAAACCGGCGCGCCATTCTCGTATCTGAGATAAATTCTCAGAATCCCCTGCTTGTCGTCCTTAATAACACGAAAATTATTGATAATACCCTGTTCCTTAAGGATAGCTGCAATACCTGCCTTCACATTTGAAGAAGGCATATCCACCTTTTCATGGCGGGCCTTGGATCCGTTTCTGATACGAGTCAGTAAATCTGCTATTGGATCAGTCATTGACATGTTTTTATGCTCCGTACGACTTCAGCTGCTACCAGCTGGCCTTAGTTACGCCAGGCAACAGGCCGCTTGACGCCATCTTTCTGAAACAGATTCTGCATATACCAAACTGCCTGATAAAAGCTCGCGGTCTTCCGCATAACGGGCACCTGTTATACTTGCGCACTGCAAACTTCGGCTTTCTCTTTGCCTTTTCTCTCAATGCCTTGCGTGCCAAGGTGTTCCTCCTGTGATATTGCTATTTGCGAAAAGGCATTCCCAGCGTTGAAAGCAGGAATCTGGCCTCATCGTCAGTCTTTGCCGTGGTTACTATAGTAATATTCATACCCTTGATCTTGTCGATCTTATCATAATCGATCTCAGGAAATATGATATGTTCCTTGATACCAAGAGAGTAATTGCCCCTTCCGTCAAAGGCCCTGGGGGATACACCCCTGAAGTCTCTGATTCGCGGAATAGCTATGTTAATAAGCTTGGTGAGAAAGTCCCACATCCGTTCCCTTCTCAGGGTGACGCAGCAGCCAATAGGCATTCCCTCACGCAGTTTGAAGGTAGCAATGGAGCGCCTCGCACGGGTTATGACAGGTTTCTGACCAGCTATCAAGGCCATTTCATTTGTGGCGCTGTCAAGAATCTTGGAATTCTGAATTGCCTCTCCCAGTCCCATGTTCAGAACACACTTGTCAATGCGTGGTACCTGCATGGGGTTGGTGTATCCAAACTCTTCCATGAGCTTCGGAACACTCTCTTCTTTATACTGCTTCAACAAAAGCATCTCTCAACTGCCTCCAACAGGCTATTTTGCCTCAGTGGGAATTACTTCCCCGCACTTTTTACAGAGTCTGACTTTTGAACCGTCATCAAGCGTTTTACTGGAAATACGCACCGGATCAGTACACTTGGGACAAAGCAGCATAAGATTGGAAAGATGGATGGAAGCCTCTTTCTCAATGATTCCGCCGCTTGACGCAGGACCGGGTTTTGTGTGCCTCTTTATCATCTGGGCACCTTCTACACGGGCCCGGCCCTTGGCAGAAAGAATAGCGAGAATCTTGCCAACCTTTCCGCGATCCTTCCCGGCCATGACCATTACTCGATCATTTTTCCTGAGGTATGTTTTAACTTTTTTCATGGTATTTCTCAGTGTTTACAGAACTTCAGGAGCCAGCGATATAATCTTCATATAGCGCCTGGCCCTGAGTTCACGTGCTACAGGACCGAAAATTCGAGTACCGACAGGTTCGCCATACTGATTGATCAGCACTGCCGCGTTCTCATCAAAACGTATAAGAGTTCCATCCGGCCTTGATATCTCCTTGGCTGTCCTGACCACAACTGCCCTGGCCACTTCACCCTTCTTGACCTTGGAGTTTGGAATTGCCTCCTTAACTGCTACAACTATGATATCACCTATGCTGGCATAGCGGCGCCGGGTGCCTCCAAGGACCCGAATGCAGGCTACCCTCTTTGCGCCGGAGTTATCCGCTACGTTCAGTACACTTTCTTGCTGGATCATTTTTCATGCCTTCCTTTCTAGACGGCCCTTTCGAGTATCTCTTTAACAGTCCAGCGTTTCTTCTTACTCATGGGGCGACACTCTTCAAGAAGAATGGTATCGCCTACCCTGCAACTGTTGTCAGGGTCATGAGCCATATATTTTTTCCTGCGCTGCACAAACTTTCCATATATCGGGTGCTGAATTCTTCTCGTAACAACAACACTGACTGTCTTGTCATTCTTGTCGCTGGTAACTGTACCTATAAGGGTTCTACGCAGACCTTTGGCCACACTCATAACAACTCCTTGGATTATTCTCCGGCCTTTTCTTTAATAAGAGTCAAAATCCTTGCAATGGACCTACGTACTTTCTTGATCCTGGCTGTGTCCTCAAGCTGATGTGTTGCATGCTGAAAGCGCAGGTTAAACATCTCCTGTCTGAGGTCAGCCTCCTTTTTCGCAAGTTCATCCAAGGAAAGGTCTCTGAGTTTTGATGCCTCACTCATAACACATCACTCCTGGATACTATTTTTGTAGGTACTGACAACTTGTGAGCGGCCAGTCTCAGGGCTTCACGCGCAATGCTCTCTTCAATACCTTCCATCTCGTACAGGATCCTTCCCGGTTTGACAGGAGCAACCCAGCCTTCAACAGTACCCTTACCTTTACCCATCCTGACCTCGGCAGGTTTGGAAGTAATAGGCTTGTCAGGGAAAATTCTTATCCATATCTTTCCCTTACGTTTTACATGCCTGGTGATGGCAATACGAGCGGCTTCAATCTGTTGTGCCGAAATAAAACCTTTGCCCAGGGCCTTTAGTCCAAAGTCGCCGAATGCCAGGGTATTTCCCCTGGATGCGACCCCTTTCAGGCGGCCTTTCTGCCGTTTTCTATATTTCGTCTTCTTGGGACTGAGCATAATTAATATTACCTTCGAACTTGATGCTGTTTAAACCACGAACAGCAACTGTCTTTGTACCTGCATCAGAGCACTGTATGTCAGGTGCTCTTATTCAGCTTATTTTAAATTTATCGTGAAAATACCCACTTCTTTCGCTGGTATTTTTCATGATATGAGTTGTTGCGCTGCATGGACAGTGCAACATGAAAGTCTATAGTGAAACAGAAGCCTTCCCTGCTGTTTTCATGTCATGACGCATGGAAGCTGATAAACGGCACTGCATGAAAATTTCAGTTGAATATCCTGAGACCATCAAGTGTTAAGGGACATAACCTCAGCATCCTTGTCCATCAGGACCTCGCCCTTGAATATCCAGACTTTTACACCAATAATACCGTATGTGGTATTAGCCTCTGCAAATCCGTAATCTATATCTGCGCGCAGTGTATGAAGCGGAACCCTTCCCTCAAGATACCACTCCTTGCGGGACATCTCTGCACCGCCTAACCTGCCTGAACACGCTATTCGGATTCCCTTGGCGCCAAATTTCAGAGCGATTCCCACAGCCCTCTTCATGGCACGCCTGAATGATATGCGTCTCAAAAGCTGGGAGGCTACATTTTCAGCCACTAACTGGGCATCAAGTTCCGGGCGCCTTACCTCTGTGATATCAATCATAACCGGCTTGCGCACCATCTGCTGCACACTCTTCTTGAGAGCTTCAATTTCCGCGCCTTTCTTGCCGATAACAATCCCGGGCCTTGCAGTGTGTACCTTTAGCCTCAGGCGTTTTGCTGCCCTTTCAATCTCTATTTTGGAAATTCCTGCATGATAGACCTTGTCTTTTACAAACTTCCGGATCCTGAAATCTTCCTGAACAAGTGCAGGGTAATCCTTCTTTTCCGCATACCAGTTTGATTCCCAGAACCTGGTTATCTTCAGTCTGAGGCCTATCGGGTTGACTTTCTGTCCCAAAACTTCCTCCTGTTAAAAATCACTTTTTTTGCTTAGTGAAATAAAACTCATCCCACTCATCCGAATGTTGCTACTGATAATCATCTGCTAATACTCATCCAGGACGATGGTAATATGAGATAACTTATGACGTATTCCGTACGCCCTGCCCATGGCCCTCGGACGCCATCTTTTAAGCTGGGGACCCTGATCAACCGTAATAGTCTTAACGTACAGTGAATCTACATCTATATTTGTATTGTAGTCCGCGTTGGCCAGAGCGGATTCCAAGACCTTTTTTATAATCCTGGCGCCCTTCCTCGGCATAACAGAAAGCATCTCAAGCGCCTCGTCTGCGGGCTTGGAGCGAATAACATCCGCCACCAGCCGTGCCTTCTGAGGCGATATTCTTCTATATTTGGCTACAGCTCTTGCTTCCATTGCTCCGTACCAATCCTTTATTTGCGTTTGGACTTCTTGTCAGCGGCATGCCCGTAATAGGTCCGTGTAGGTGAAAACTCACCGAGCTTGTGACCAACCATGTTCTCAGTTACAAATACCGGTATGAACTTTCTGCCATTGTGTACGGCAAATGTAAGTCCGACCATTTCAGGTATTATCATTGATCTCCTGGACCACGTCTTTATGACCCTGTGATCCTTGTTCTCATTTGCCTTGATCACCTTTTTCAACAGATGACCGTCAACAAAGGGTCCTTTCTTAACTGACCTTGGCACGTGCAGACTCCTTAAAACAGTATTTTGTGAGGTAAGCTTATCAACCGGAGGTTCATAGTGCTCCCGCCCCTGTCCATTCCGTATATACGGGCCATATGCCCTCTTACCTTAATCCTTTTTTCGTGAAAAATCCGCAAGTTAAAGATGGTTTTAGTTAAACCTTCTTCTCGCTCCACCCATGCAGTGCGACACTCTCTATAATGAAAAATACAGGCAAACTCTCAGTATATTCTCACTATAAAGCTATTTCTTATAGCGCCTGCGCACTATGAATGCATCACTGGGCTTTTTTCTTCTTGTTCTGTAACCCTTGGTAGGCCAGCCCCATGGACTGCAGGGATGACGTCCACCTGAAGAGCGTCCTTCACCTCCACCCATTGGATGGTCAACCGGGTTCATGGCAACGCCTCTCACATGGGGGCGTCTGCCCATCCATCTTGACCTGCCTGCCTTTCCAATTGAGATATTCTCGTGATCAAGATTACCTACCTGACCGATGGTGGCTCGACACGTATTGAGTATCATCCTCACTTCGCCGCTGGGAAGCCTTATCTGAGCATACTTACCCTCTTTGGCCATAAGCTGAGCGGCAGTGCCTGCGCTTCGAACTATCTGCCCTCCCTTGCCTGGTCTCATCTCTATATTATGGATAAGTGTACCAAGGGGGATATTTTTCAGGGGCATGGAGTTGCCGGGTTTTACATCAGTAACTTCATCGGAAACCACCATATCACCCACGTTCAGTCCGTGAGGCGCTATAATATATCTCTTCTCACCATCCAGGTAGTGAAGCAGAGCAATTCTCGCAGAACGGTTGGGATCATATTCTATAGAGGCAACCTTTGCAGGTACAGCAAACTTGTTTCTGCGGAAATCAATTACCCTGTACTTTCTCTTGTGTCCGCCACCGCGATGACGGGAGGTAATCCTGCCATATGAATTTCTGCCACCGCTGCGATTCAGCTTCCTGAGCAGGGATCTTTCAGGCCTGCCCTTGGAGAGCTGCTCATCCACCACAATACTCATGCCACGCCTGGCAGGTGAAGTCGGTTTGTACTTTTTAACAGCCATTATACACCTTCAAAAAAGTCTATGGTCTCTCCGGGATAAAGCCTGACTATGGCACGCTTTACGTCGGCTCTTTTGCCAATGAAACGGCCCTGTCTCTTGACCTTGCCCCTGCGGTTCATGGTCTGAACGGCAAGTACCTTCTTATTGAATATTTTTTCAACTGCCTTCTTGATCTCTATCTTGTTGGCATCTTTCTTCACAAGGAATACTACCTGATTGGCATTTTCCTTCTGAAAAGTAGCCTTTTCTGTAACCAGAGGCTTTACAAGAACTGAGTATAAATCTTTCATGGTTTGAGCCTCTCCTCCAGGGCGTTTACATCAGACTCCCTTATAACGAGAAAATCATACTTCAAAAGATCATAAACATTCAGACCCGGTTCAGGTACTACAGAGACCTTAGGCAGATTCCTGGCAGAAAGACGCACATCCCGGCTTTCCTGATCTACCACCAGCAACGCACTGTTTATGCCGAACCTGTCTAACAGGGCATGCATGTTCTTTGTCTTAATCTCGCTTATTCCATAATCATCGAGAACAACAAGGCGGTCATTCATAGCCTTTGAGCTCAGGGCCATACGAAGTCCGAGACGCCTGACCTTTTTAGGAAGGGTGTATGAATAATCTCGTGGTTTCGGGCCGTGAGCAGTTCCGCCATGCCTCCACACGGGGTTGCGGCTGCTTCCAACCCTGGCCCGACCAGTGCCCTTCTGACGCCAGGGCTTTCTTCCGCCGCCTCTTACTTCAGCCCTGGTCTTGGTACAGGCAGTGCCTGCACGCTTTTTGGCCTGCTGCCACCTTACCACTTCGTAGAGAAGGCCTTCCCGGGGCTCAACGCCAAAGACATCATCACTGACGTCAAGCTCTCTGATCTTTTCCTTATTCGCGTTATAAATCTGAAGGGTAGCCATGCTGTATCCCTGTATATCGTAGTTCTGTCATTAATCCTGTGCCCAGGCTGATTCAAAAACCCTGGCCCGGCCTACTGAAAATGCACTATAACCATCTGGTTTACTGCGCCAGGCACCGCTCCCCTGACAAGAAGCAGATTCTCGTCATGTCTTACATCTACAATAAGAGCGTTCTTGGTAGTATGGCGCTTTCCACCCATGCGGCCAGGCATCTTCTTGCCCTTAATCACCTTTCCTGGATATGCGCTCATACCTGATGAACCCACGGCCCTGTGATGTTTTGATCCGTGTCCCATGGGCCCTCTGGAAAAACCGTGTCTCTTTACAGTGCCTGCATATCCACGGCCCTTGGTAATACCGATGATATTGACAAGCAGTCCGATTTCCGCATCCTGCAGGGTAAGAACCTGCCCTTCGGTAAAGGCATCAACGTCACCCACCTTGACTTCACGCAGGTATCTGAAACCGTGATCAAGCCCGGCCTTCTGGACCATGCCCTTTTCAGGCATGTTAAGTCGGGACAGAGGTTTGGTGCTGTAGCCGAGCTGCAGGGCATTGTACCCTTCTCTGTCCTGAGTCTTTTTCTGAACCACTGTACAGGGCCCTACTTCAAGAACAGTAACAGGAACCCTGCTTCCGTCCTCTGCAAAGACCTGCGTCATTCCGATTTTACGGCCCATGAGGCCTGTTATCTTAGACATCTTGATTTCCGTATCCGCAGTTTAAAGCTTGATCTCCACATCCACGCCGGCAGACAGCTCCAGTTTCATAAGGGCATCAATGGTCTGCTGGGTGGGCTCCAGAATATCAACAAGGCGCTTGTGCGTGCGCATTTCAAACTGCTCTCTTGACTTTTTGTCAATATGAGGCGAACGCAGCACAGTATACCTGCTGATCCTGGTGGGCAGAGGAATGGGACCTGCAATCCGGGCGCCTGTCCTCTTGGCCGTATCAACGATTTCGTTCAAAGACTGATCAAGCAGTTTATGATCGTATGCCTTGAGACTTATTCTTATTCTCTGGGTTGGGATCATCATCCCCTATTTCCTCTTCAGTAAATCACTGCCCCCAACATGCATTTCTGAGGGTAATGATGTCACAGACCTTCCCTGACTCAAATCTCATGAGCAGACAGGCCTGATCTGTCACAGGTTACGGTAACACCGTATCACGGCGCACCGCAGCCTGGTTATGCCTGAATGTTAATGTTTTCCTGTATTCAGTGGTATTACTCTATAATCTCTGAAACAACACCAGCGCCTACAGTGCGGCCACCTTCACGGATAGCAAAACGAAGGCCCTCTTCCATGGCAATTGGCTGAATCAGGTGAGCCTCAATGGCAACGTTGTCACCGGGCATTACCATCTCAACTCCCTCTGGGAGGGTCACTATACCGGTGACGTCTGTTGTACGGAAGTAGAACTGAGGACGGTAACCTGAGAAGAACGGCGTATGACGACCACCCTCCTCCTTGCTCAGCACATATACCTCAGCCTTGAACTTGGTGTGAGGTGTGATGCTTCCGGGCTTTGCAACTACCTGGCCGCGCTCTACCTCATCCCTCTTGGTACCGCGAAGAAGCACGCCTACATTGTCACCGGCACGTGCCTCATCAAGCAGCTTGCGGAACATCTCAAGACCAGTACACACTGTCTTGGCTGTGTCACGTATACCAACTATCTCTACCTCTTCACCTACTGTGAGTATGCCGCGCTCTACCCTTCCTGTAACAACTGTGCCGCGTCCTGATATGCTGAACACATCCTCAATGGGCATGAGGAAAGGCTTGTCTGTATCACGCTCAGGCTCTTCTATATAACTGTCAAGCGCCTCCATGAGCTCGTCAATGCACTTGGTCTTCTCAGGATCAGTAGGATTGTTCAGAGCCTCAAGGGC